>CAZWEW010000062.1:0-11808 GCA_964633055.1 uncultured Woeseia sp.
CTCCCGCAGTATGTCTTTATAGAAATCATGTTCCATCGTGAATCGCGTACCCAACAGACCGACAGTACGAATTCCGGCATCGACGATTCGACGGGCCGTGGCATCGGCAAGATGCAGCAGAGGAATATCGATTGATTCGGCAACCTCGTCTGCCACCTTGTGCATGGTGTTGCTACAGATAAGCAAGAAATCCGCGCCGGCCACTTCCACCTGGCGTGCACGTTTTGAAAGCATTTCCGCCATCGCCGACCAGTCGTCCGCGTGTTGCAGCTTTTCAAGCTTGTCGAAGTCTACGCTGACCATCGCAATTGGCGCCGAATGCAATCCACCCAGTTGCCGTTTCGTTTCTTCGTTGATCAGGCGGTAGTAGAGCTCTGTGCTCTCCCAGCTCATACCACCCAATAACCCTATTGTCTTCATTGAGTCCTCTGGGGCCTTCGGCAAACCAAAACTAGGACTCTGGCTCCGGCGCTGTTTCTTCCGTACCTATCACCGACGGAGGCGGCATCGGAAGGGGTTTTGCTTCAGGTGACGGAACATTTCGGGCCGCCCGCCGCATCTCATTGGCCTCTTCTCTCGTTATTTTTCGATGGAGGCCGAGCCAGCAGTTGACGTTCGGGCGCACGTCGTCCCAAGCGTCCATCGTCATACCCCCAATACCATCGCCATCACAAAACAGCCCATCGTTCGAGTTGTAAGAAAACGTGCCATATCGCTTCAGGCCGTGACACTCGTTCCGCAGCTGATTGTGATAGATATGGGTGGCCGTCAGGTAAAATAGGATATTTTTATCATCGACGATTCGAATCCTGCGAATTCGTCGCGTAGAAATACACCGTTTGGTGACTTCCTCAATCCCCGCATCATCCACCGCGCTTTCCTGAGCATGAAGTGGCAGCGTCTTTAACAAAAAGACACATGGAAGCGCTAGGGAAAAGAGTCGTAATGTAGCCATACTACTGTACTCCACAGCGACGATGATACCGGACATACCCCGCCCCCACACCGTAATCAGAGTCCAACACGGCACACAAAGTTCACATCATCGGGGATGATGCCTCCTGACAAACACGATCGGATCCCGCCTAATCCGGACGGCGCACGCTGGTAATTCTAACTGGCTGCGCCAGAATCTGTCCCTTCGTGTATTCGGAGCCCGATGGCGCATCAGCGGAAAGTCCGTTGATACGGCGTACGACGTCCATGCCCTCAACGACTTTTCCAAATGCCGCAAACCCCTGCCCGTCCGCGTTTCGTCCCTCGCCGAAGTCGAGGCCGGGCTGGTCCCCAATACAAATGAAAAACTCCGTGCTCGCCGTACCAACCAACCCGCGTGCCATAGAAATCACGCCGTCAGTGTGCAGAATGCCGGTCCGTTCGGTTGTTTCGTGCTCGATCGTATAGAAGCCTTCACCCGCATCACCGATGCCGCCCTGGATCACTTCGATCTTCGGGTTACCATTGTCGTTCTCGTAAGTGACGACACGATAGAAACTCGCGCCATCGAGGTCACCATTGTCGACCAGTTTCAGAAAATTGCCAGCCGTCATCGGTGCTTTATCGAGATACAGTTCGATGCCGATTTCACCCTCACTTGTCGACATCAGGACTCGGACCTTGCTCTCATCCGCGACCGCACTCGACAAAACCAGTAACGCTGCTACCAAGAACATCATTCCTGCCCTATTCATGCCTATCCATTACTAAAAAGGTTTTTCATCTTCTTGAGAAGCGTGACTTAGTCATATGTCGATGACCTTGATCAATAGTGCGGCGGTCTTTCGTCTGCCGACTCGGCCGCGGGGACGGCATCGGACAGCGCCCTGACGCGATCCATGAGGGCCTTTACCTGCTCCTCGAGGCCGGCAATCTGAGTCTGCTGATCAGCCAGAGCGGCATTCAACTGCACGATCGTATGCTCGTGGTGTGCGATGCGAGTCTGAAGGTCGATGATGCTTTCGTTGTCCACAAATCCACCCTACGGAGGAATCCGGCTTTCTTCAATCCCCAGCCCACCGAATGCTCGGGCAAGCGGCATCATGCGTGTATCCTTGCTGTTTTGGTAGCCGCACCCCGCATGTCGCTGATTCGCTTCGAGGAAGTGTCGCTTGATATAGGCGACCAGAAGATACTGACGGAGGCCGATCTGTCGATCGAGCCCGGTGAGAGGGTGTGCCTGATCGGCAGAAACGGGGCCGGCAAGTCGACCACGTTTCGCCTGATCAAGGGAACAATCGACTGTGACCGGGGTGAAATCGTCCGAAAAGCAGGGCTGGTCGTCAGCCAACTCGAGCAGTCATTGCCCTCCGGCGTGGCCCTTCCCGTCCGCGACGTTGTGCGCGAAGGACTGACCGGCATCCAGATCCTGCTCGACCTGTATCACGAACGCTCACAACAGAATCTCGATAAGGAGGGACTGCAAGAGCTAGAGGAACTGCACCGCCGGATCGATGCACATGGAGGCTGGCATATCGAGCAGCGAGTGGAGACGACGATGTCGGAACTCGACCTGCCCGCCGACAAGAAAATGCATGAGCTCTCCGGTGGCTGGCGTCGCCGCGTTGCGCTCGCAAAAGCGCTTGTCCGGAAGCCAGACCTTTTACTCCTCGACGAACCGACGAACCACCTCGACATCGTCACGATCACCTGGCTCGAAAGCATCGTCCGTTCATACGAGGGCGCCGTCCTGTTCATCACGCATGATCGCGCTTTCCTAGAGCGGCTGGCCACGCGCATCGTCGAGATCGATCGGGGAAAACTGACGAGCTGGCCTGGCGATTACAGGAACTTCGTCCGTCGCAAGGAAGCGGCACTGGAAACCGAGTCGAAGGCGAATGCAGAATTCGACAAGAAACTCGAACAGGAAGAAATCTGGATTCGCCAGGGTGTCAAGGCGCGGCGAACGAGAAACGAAGGGCGCGTGCGGACTCTGATGAAAATGCGCGAAGAACGTGCAAATCGCGTCAAACGAGACAGTTCCGCACGGATCTACATCGAGGAAGCGGAGGTGTCAGGCCGCAAAGTCGTCCGTGCGAAAAACGTCAGTTACGGTTACGGTGACGAGCAACTGATCAGCAATTTCTCCGCCAAGATCATGCGTGGAGACCGCATTGGTATTCTGGGCAACAACGGCATCGGTAAGACAACGCTGCTCCGACTGCTGCTCGGACAGATCAAACCACAGGCTGGCACGATCAAGCACGGTACACATCTCAAGATCGGCTATTTCGACCAACTCCGAGAATCACTGGACGAGGAAAAGTCGGTCGCCGAAAACGTGGGCGATGGGCGGACCTACATCAAGTTGAATGGCAAGGACCGGCACGTTGTCGGCTATCTCAAGGGATTCCTGTTCACACCAAAACGCGCAATGACCAAGGTGAAGGCTTTGTCCGGAGGAGAACGTAATCGGATCATCCTAGCCAAGCTGTTCACACAACCTGCTAATCTTTTGGTTCTTGACGAACCGACCAACGACCTCGACATGGAAACACTGGAGGTTCTCGAGTCCAGGCTTTCCGAATATTCGGGAACGCTGATTGTTGTCAGCCATGATCGGCAATTCCTCGATAACGTCGTCACCAGCACGATCGTGTTCGAAGAAGATGGCCATCTGCAGGAATACGTCGGCGGCTACTCCGACTGGCTTCGGCAAGGTCACAAGCTGGCTGAAGCCGATCGGCCGGGTTCGGACCAAGCGGAAAAGCGCCAGGATGAAACTGGCGATAAGACGCAGCCTGTGTGCAAGTTGACCTATAACGAACAGCGTGAACTCGAGCAGCTGCCGGACAGAATTCAGAGGCTGGAGGACAAACTATCCAAATTCGAAGCCGAAATTTCGACGAGTGACTTCTATGCACAGGATAACGAAATCACCCGCCCCGTTCTGGATGCGCTGTCGACAACCCAAGCAGAACTCGACCAGGCGCTGGAGCGCTGGAGTGATCTCGAAGACCAAGTCAGGGCCCACGAGACGCGCCGGCGGCAGTAGCCCCGGTTTTCTGGGAGTCAACTGAGGGTGAACAGCGTGCGCTGGAAGGACCCACAATGTTCTGTTGCGGACCATCCCGAGATGTAACGACAGGTTCTACAAGATTTCGAGCAGAATCGTGACCTGGCAAATCCATGAGACGGCGAATGCAAGCGTACGTCCGAATGGCACCGCAAAAGAGTAAAGTAACACGTGTGCCAGCCTCGCCCAGAAGTACACTTGGCAGGCGAGTACCGTCATGTCGGTCGTGATACCCGCAGCGTTGGCTATCAGTACCAGAGCGGCAAACGCCACCAGATTCTCTACAGAGTTATAGTGCGCCGCCTTCATACGCTCGGCCCATCCAGCTATCGGCTTCGGATCGTCCGGGTATCCGACCGCATCCATCAGGCCACGAACTGTAATCACGTTCAGGGTGTACGGGATCCACATTACGAGCTGCAGTGCGAGTACCCAGCTCAGGCTCATCATCTCACTGGTCATTTTTTTCTACTCCAATTAATCGGACCATCCAACCGAAGTCCGTATCCATCACCATACAAAGTCGCAGGCTGCTCCGCAGCTTGCATGACGCATTATCGATCAGTCGTCCATACGTTTTGCACCAAGTCTGTCAAGATGCCTGAGAAGCCACCCCGGCAGCTGGTGTTTATTCATTGCTCTGCGCCAATCCGCAGGGAAGTCTAACAGAGGTCAATCAGCCGCTCTGAAGCCAGATGAGCTTCACATCTCGATGATGCGAGTCTCACCTCAGATTAGCGATGCTTTGGGCGCATTCAGCCTGACGCCGCGCTCAGAATCTCGCGATGCTGTCGGTACCAATGTCAGCGAGTGTCGGCGTGCCGAATGACTGCATCGCCATCCGCAACTCGCCGGTCAGTATATCCAACGCACGTTCGACACCAGCCTGTCCGAATGCACCAAGACCGTATATGTAGGGCCTGCCGATCAGGACAGCGTCCGCACCGAGGGCAAGGGCTTTGAAAATGTCCACGCCGCGCCTGATTCCACTGTCCATGAACAATGGCGTTCGACCCTGCACAACGCCGGACACTTCTTCAAGACTTTCAATGGCACCGCGCCCCGAGTCGTCGGCACGCCCGCCGTGATTGGAGACAATGATGCCGTCGACGCCGTGTTCCAGACTCTTTTCCGCATCCTCTGCCGTGACGATACCCTTGACGAACACTTTCATTGTCGTTTCCTGTCTCAGACGATCGAGAAACGCCCAGCTCAGGTCGATTGCGGGCGCATTCTCGTCAATGCCATCGAGCATCGGTTTGCCTTGAGCCGCAACGCCGTTACCCGCATGGCACCCGGCGCAGTCTCGCGTGTCCTGACGTATGGCGCGCAACAGAGTATGCCGCGCTCCCGTGCCACCCGCCATGTCAACGGTCAGCACGACCACCGGGCAACCGGCAGCTTCCGCCCTGCGTAATCGTGACTGGATGCCATCCCAGCCTCCCATCGTATACAGCTGGTACCAGATGGGCGCGTCGCGTGCCTCGGATACTTCTTCCACCGACGTGGAGGAAACCGTCGACAGTACCTGCAGATGATTCCGTGACTTCGCCGCCCGTGCCGAACCCGTTTCGCCTTCCGAGTGAAATGCATTCTGAGATCCGAGTGGAGCAAGGATAATCGGTGTTGGCCACCGCGTTCCGAGGATTTCAACGGACATGTCAATATTCTGAACACTGACCAGCCGTTTGGACCTCGCGTAATACTTCTGAAAAGCCGTTCGATTTGCGCGCAAGGTCGAATCGTCATTAACGCCGGTCGCGAGGTATCCCCAGTGTGCAGGCGGTATATTGTTGCTTGCGGTCTCCTTGAGATCGAATATGTCGATCGCGTCTGCCGGATTACTGATTACGGCCGCACCACTGGCAAAGTCGATTCCCGCCATTGCACCAGCAACGGGGCTCGCTGCAAGGTAATGCAAAAACTGCCGCCGGCTCTTCTCGGTGATGTTCATTGCCCGTCCCTCACACTTTCACCCTCGGGCGCTGGTACTTCTACTGGATTTGCGATTTCTGAATTTCAACTTCACAGTGTACCGTACAGGCGGTCTCCCGCATCGCCGAGGACAGGGAAGATGTACTTCTTCTCGTTCAGGCGAGTCGGGCTCCATTGTCGACCGGCATATCGGGCACGGCCAGCACAACGGTACCGTCCTGCCTGACGAAGCCGGTTACGAGACATTCTGACATGAACGGACCGATCTGTTTCGGTGGAAAATTAACGACGCCAATGACTTGTTTCCCAAGGAGGTTTTCAGAATCGTACAAATCTGTAATTTGTGCTGATGCGTGCTTCTGGCCAATGGCTTCCCCAAAATCGATGGCGAGTTTCCACGCAGGCCGTCGCGCCTCGGGGAATGCGTCCACGGCAACAATCGTGCCAACACACAACGCAACTTTCTCGAAGTCACTCCAGCTGATTTCGCTCATTCGTTTTTCCTATCACTGATCGTGGCACAGAAGAACACGCCGATTCGGGCGTCCTTGTTCCTTAGTATCCGTTCCATTTAACTTAATACAGATGCCGTTACCGGTTGATACGACTTTTCCGACATCGAAGCAACCAGAATATGTATAGACCTAAGTTAATGAAGAGGACGATGGTCGCCAGCAGCAGCTGGATGTCACGAGTCAGACCCTCCGGATAGATGACCAGAACGATGTAATGCTCGACAAAGCTCTCCGCGTAACCAGACTGACCTGCCCACTCTCTCAGTACATTTTCAAGCGTTGTAAGCGGGCAGACCTTTCCGGACAGCTCCACCCAGATTCCCCAGATTGCCGCAGGAACGTGCAGCCAGACAATATGAGGATACCGTAACAGGAAGAGCGCGCCACCGATGACAAACAGAATGAATACGAGGTGAACGAGCAGCGTGACATCAGCAGCGACACGGAAAATCACAGTGCCCAAGTCTCGAGCGTCATCGGTCTAAAAATCCTTGATCCCGAGATGCTTGAGAGTTGCGTCTTTCAGTGGATCGATCGTGACGAGCTCCACCTCGCAGCGATTACTGCGACAAACAGCCCTCCGCTCCATGTTCCCCGACGGGCAGTCATAGTAGACGCGGTAGGCACAGCTCTGTTCGTAGTTTTGGTAGGCCATGCGGAGAGCCGTGATCTTTTGTTTTGACACTGACGTCATACACTGAATCGGGAAACCATAATCGAACAGGGTGCAATCTTCGTTAGTCGAGCAATACTGCGACGCCGCCAGATCCTGCATGAGCTCGGCCTCCACCTGCTGGCAGCTCAACTCATTGGTATTGGCTCGCAGCGGCGTATCCGGTCGCGGCATCTCGAGCGACAGGCCTGTCTGTTGCGAGGTATCCTTCGGCAACCATCGCGAATCATCCTCGAACCATGTGGCCGCCAGCCACAGCAAGACGGCGAGTGCGATAGAGAGCAACACTGTTTGGTTGGAGGACGATTTCACAACGCTGATTTTAGTGGCTAGGCCTGAAGCGGTCGATAACGGTCATACCAGCAACGTGCAGAGACGCCGGGTCACCGAGCGATACCGCGGCATGTTCGAGGTCGACCGTTTGCCGGACGAGTTCGCCCGGCGCGAGTCGGCCATCGGATATCATCCGGAGCATTTTTGGGTACTCGAATGCCTGCATGCCGTGGCTCCCCACTATTTCGAGTTCTCTCGCGATCACGAGTTCCATCGGAAGCCTTGGTTGGTAGTCGTCGCCGGCCATCAGACCAACCTGCACATGCCGGCCGCGCTTTCTCAGATTGGCGATCGAGTTGAAGCAGGTAACCGCACTGCCGAAGGCATCGACCGATGTGTGCACACCGCCGTGGGTTAACTCGACAATTTCGTCGACAACCGATGCCGACGTCGCGGCACTGACCGCCAATTCTGCGCCCACTTTTCGGGCAAGCGCGAGTGCCTCGTCATCGACATCGACTGCAATAACACGAGCATCGAGCGCGCGTGCAATCATCACCGCAGACAACCCTGCGCCACCACAGCCATGGATGGCAACCCAGTTACCCGGCTTGATAGCTCCTTGCTCCACCATAGCCCGGAAAGACGTTGCGAATCGACAGCCTAGGGCAGCCGCCGCCACAAAGTCGATGTTATCCGGCAGCGCAATCAGGTTGGTGTCGGCGTAATCGATAGCGACGAACTCAGCGTAGGATCCCCAGTGTGTGAACCCCGGTTGCGTCTGCCTGTCGCAAACCTGGTGATTACCGGAATCGCACTGCGCGCAGGACCCGCACGCACAGACAAACGGCACCGTGACACGATCGTCTGCCTTCCATTTCCTGACATTCTTACCAACAACTTCGACGATGCCCGCCAGTTCATGACCAGGCACATGGGGCAGGTGAATATCAGTATCGTGCCCCATCCAGCCGTGCCAGTCGCTGCGGCAAACGCCGGTAGCTTCAACACGCAGTACGACGCCGTTATCGTCCGATACCGGATCGTCAACTTCATGGACCGCCACGGGTCCCCGGAACTCTTCGTAGACAGCAGCTCTCATTCCAACACTTTGTAGAACACCGTGGCGTCGACGTAGCCGTCTGTCACGTGGAGAAATGCACCCTCTAGGACACCGACTTCTTTAAAGCCCAGTTTATTCCAGACACGGTGACTGACGGCGTTGGTATTGACGACAAGATTGAACTGCATTGCACGATAACCAAGAAGTACGGCCTGCTCTTGCGAGTGCGCACCCATCATGGTGCCAATTCCCTGACCTCGGGCCCGCTCCGCCACTACATAACCGCAGTTGGCCACGTGTGCCCCGAGCGTCGGCTGGTTCGGCATGATGTAGTAAGTCCCGAGCAAGTTGCCCGAATCCTCCTCGACAACATAGACCGAGTCCGTCTTTTCAACCCACATGTAGTGCGCGCCGCCGGCATCCATGTCCATCGCATAAGGATAGCTCTCACCGGACCGTATGACAGGCTCCATCATCTCCCAAACAGCGGACCAGTCGGACTCACTGTATTCCCGAATCCTGATCGACATCGATTACAACGCCTTTTTGTAGAAGAGGCTGACCTGTCCCGGCGGGTAATCATCGAAGTTCGCAAATCGCTCGTAGCCCTGTGATTCGCAGAACCGGCTAGCCTGAAAACTGAAAGTACTGACATGTGCGTGCGTACACCCCTCGTCCCGTGAGACGGTCTCGATCCGATCGATCAGTTCGCTGCCGAGTCCTTCCTTACGAATTTTCTCATCGACCCCCAACAACGAAATCTGCAACCAGTTCCAGTTGAGTAAACCCGATACGTCGGCAAGCAAAACATCTTCGTCACGAATGAATATCTCGACAGACCTGAATCCATCGTCGCCAACCTCGCTGACCGCATAGCGACTAAGTCCCTGTGCAAGCTGGTTGGTGTCCGCCGCGGATGGTTCAAACGTGACCTCATACTCCAGCGACATGCGTCAATCCTCGAGATTCTTGATGTAACGCATCAACTCACCTTCGTAACCTGCCCGGTCATACAGTCTTCGTGCACGTTCATTGACAGACAAGACATGCAGACTCATGGTCAACGCACCACTGGTGCGAGCTGCCACCTCTGCCGAAGCCAGAAGCGCCTGCGCCACACCTCGGCCCTCTGCTACCGGATCCAGTGCAATAGCTTCGAGGTGGGCACTCGGCTCATGGCTCAACAATTCGGGTCGAAGCGTGACCATGGTGAACCCCAGTACGTTGTCGTGGTCGTCAACGGCGACGTGGACGAGACAGTCCTCTTCGCCGCGCAGCCAGCGTCGCATCATCTCAGCATCATCTTGCCAGAGATGCCTCGGATTTCGCCTCGCTGGAACATCGAATTCGGCGAGCCGCGGCATCAGCGCTAGCATCGCCTCACCATGCGCAGAATTGGCATCGATTATCCGATATGCGTTGCCGCTCATGCGATTGAACTATCTCGAAGCCAGTGCGTAACCGGCCCAGACCAGCACCAGTCCCAGCATGACGTGAATGGCGACATTGGCGGTTGCGCGCAGGTACTCCGCGTCACGCAACAGGGTTAATGTCTCGTAGCCGAAGGTCGACCAAGTCGTGAATCCGCCAAGCAAACCGACCACCGCAAAGAGCTTGAAATCCGGTCCAAATACCTGCCGTGAATCGACGAGCCCGACCGCGATACCGATCAACAGGCAACCCAGCATATTGACGGCTAGGGTCCCGTACGGAAACGAGGATAGTGCAGCACTTCGTTGCACCAAACCGCTGATGCCGTATCGGGCGATCGCGCCGATAAATCCGCCCGTACCGACCAGCGCCGCATTGATCAGAGCTGTCTTCACACACTCCTCCCTGTTGTTTACAGCTAAATGATAAGTGATTCAGGCGGATAGAGCCTCCGGACCAGACTCGATTTCGTTGCCGCGAAGCCGCCTGCACAATCCCTCCGCCATCTGGCTGCGGCAGGAATTTCTTGTCCACAGAAACAGAGCGCGACATTTGTCGCTCACGAGCCTTCACCAATCGCCGCTGGTGGCTGGCAATCAGGTCCCTGCGTCCAGCGACACGCGGGCCAGGCGAGGACCGCGCCAACAACCGGCATCGTCATGTAGAGCCACATGTGATCAAAATTCATTGATGCCACAGCCGGCCCGAGCGCGCGAGCAGGGTTCATCGCCGCCCCGGTGAGCGGTCCGCCCACAAGCGCATTCAGGGTAACGACGCCTCCAACAGCAACGCCGGCCATGATGCCCTTCTCCTTGTGGCCCGTGGAGACATTGAGGATAACGTACATCAGAATGAACGTGAGTAAAATCTCGATCGCAATCCCGGTCCCGACAGGCACTGCGAGAGCGGTGCCACCCAGATTCGGGTGCGTCGGGAACAAGGCATTGAGCACCAAGCCAGCCAGGATCGCGCCGACAAACTGGCTAGCAATGTAAGGCAACAGAAGACTGGCCGGGAATCGTTTGGCCACGTAAAAGCCAATCGTAACCGCCGGGTTGATGTGTGCGCCCGAAACATTACCCAATGAATACACAACGGCCATTACCACCAAGCCGAAAACAATGTTAATGCCGAGATGCCCGAGACCACCCCCATAAAGATCATTGACTATAACCGCACCACAGCCGGTAAACACCAGAATAAAGGTGCCCATCATCTCGGCAAAACAGCGTTGTCTAATCATGTCTGTTCTACAGCATCATCGCAAAAACTACCAGGATGCTCGACCCATAGCTGACGCCAGCGAGACAAGCCATCACGGAACCACTGACTGTAAAGCGTATCAGCCAATGAGATGTCGTCATGTCAGGCCTTATTTCGTACGGCCACGATCATGTTCGGATCTCCATGCTATCCATTGTCGCCCGCACCTTCAAAGAAGTGGACAACTCCAGTCTCCAGTGAGTATTCGGCGCCCACGACCAGCAAACCCTCCTCACGAATGAGGTGCTCCAGAGTTTCGGATCCGTGGCGTAGCGACTCGACCCCGGCCTGCACATTGGCGCGAACCGATCGCGCCATCAGCTCGTTTCGGTTCAAGCCTTCCGCATTGCCCACGAGCGGTTCGATAGCCGGTCGTATTCGCTCCAGGATGGCATTGACGTAACCGGACGTCTCAACATCGTTGCTTTCGAGTGTTGAAAGCGCGATGTCGACGGCGCCGCAACCACTGTGACCCAGGACAACAACCAGGCGTGGCCCCAATTTTTCCGCTGCGAGTTCGACACTACCGATCAGGGCAGGCGTCACAACGTTGCCGGCAACACGGAGTACGAAGAGATCACCTCGACCGACATCGAAAACAATTTCGACCGGGACCCGCGAATCGGCGCAACCGAGGATGATC
>CAZWEW010000063.1:0-11645 GCA_964633055.1 uncultured Woeseia sp.
AACGGCACATCGAAGTGACGGACACGATTGCGACCAGCTTTAGTCTGACACTACGGCGACGTGTAGGAATCAAGCAGGTTCGGCTCAATGCGCCCGCCCACCTGTTGAATGACGCAGGTTCCGCAGAAGGTACCGATTGCGGCGCTTTCTGCCAGCGTTTTGCCGTGTGTCAGACCATACAGAAAGCCGGCGCAATAGGCGTCGCCTGCACCCGTCGTGTCGATGACCGTCTCGACCGGTGTCGCGGCCTGCACGATTAACTCATCTCCATGCCTAATCACGGAACCTTTGTCCGACCGGGTGATGGCAAATAAGTTTTTGTATTCGTCGAGCGCACGCATTGTGTCTTCGAAACGGTCCATCCGGAGGAGCGCATTCACCTCGTCTTCGTCTGCCACGACGATATCAACACCGCCCACAACTGCAGCATGAAATGCGTCGCGATGACGGTCGACGCAAAAGGAATCAGACAGGGATAGTGCTACTTTGCCGCCGTTCTGCCTAGCCATCGAAATAGCTCGCTGCGCGACCGAGGGGCCTTCAGCCAGGTCCCAGATATAACCCTCCAGCAGGATGATGTCGGGGTGTCCGACCTTCTGCTCTGTTACATCGGTCACCGACAGTTCGGTGCATGCGCCGAGATAAGTTTGCATAGTGCGCTGGCCGTCATCGCTGATCAGGACGTGACAACGTGCGGTCGGCGCATTCGCCGGCGCGGGTTCGAGGCGAACGTCGACACCGAGCGACTGCATGTCGTGAACGAAAACCTCACCCAGTTGATCGTCGGCAACCCGTCCGATGTAGGCGGCATTGCCGCCCAGGTTGGCAAAGTTGGCAATCGTATTGGCGACCGACCCGCCGGACATCTCGGTGGTCGGTCCCATCATCTCGTAAATTTCGTGCGTTCGAGCTTCGTCGATCAGCGTCATCGATCCCCGTGGTGCCCCGATGCGGTCGAGCAAGTCCTCATCGACATGGGACAACACGTCCACAATGGCATTGCTGATGCCGAGTAACCGGGTGTTGTTTGACATAGGGGCGGGTCTAGGCTGAAAACGCGAGATAGCCTACACGAATTCCACGACGATGCGATTCATTTCCTAGGCTGCCTGCAGCTACTGACGGTTTTCCCTTGCACGCATGGAAATCGTCCGTCGAGGTATTATGCAGCCCGGCGATGCCTGCTATTGGAACGCGGCCAGATATGTAGTTTGAAGACGCCAGTCACTGAATCAGGTTTCTGCACGTCGCATTCATCATGTGCTCAGATGCGCGAAACGCTAGTGCCATGATTGTCATCGTCGGTTGACCGTGTCGCTATCCATGATCACCTCCCGTCGATTCGGTTGGCAAAAGTAACGCAGACTTGCGCCTAACACCTTAACCGGATTTGAACGTCTCACGCCTGACAGGTGCCCCTCGGCGACGAAAGAAAACGTTTTTTATTGATATCATTTTATTTTCAGGGGGCGTTTATCGCATGGGAACATTGAACACACATGTGCTCGATACGGCGGTCGGCAAGCTGGACGCCGACTGGGCGACTGCGTGTCGGCGCGGTCCCGGGAACGACTATGTGCTCTTCGCACTGGGTGACGCTGGCACGATCGAGAAGGTCGAGATAGACCCCGCGCAGTTCAAGGGCAACTGCCCGGCCCGGGAGAGTATACGTGCGGCATCGATCGAAAATGAGGGGAATGTCGAAAACTGGCCGGTATTGCTCCCCGCAATCGCCCTGCAGGTAGACAGCACGCTGCAGGTCGTCGACGATCTCGCCGAAGCCGGGCCTGTGTCCCATGTTCGGCTGGACATCTATTCCGACGGTGGCGTTAGCCGGCTGAGACTTTTCGGGAAACTGACCAGAATTGATAGGACATGATGGCGAGGTTGCTCAAACCGTTACCGCTGACGTCAGAACGCTTCGCGCCATATGGTGACGTGATAATGACCGGTGGTGGCACGAAGCCGATGAACGAGGCGCGGTTTGCCCATTATGGCAATCTTGCGACTGTGGATGTGGATTCTGCCGGAGACGTCGCAATTGGTATCGTCCGGAGCCGAATACCGACATCGCTTCCGCACGCGTTCGACATGGTCGAGCGCCATCCGCTCGGAAGTCAGGCCTTCATTCCCCTGTTGGAGTTCTCTTTCATTATCGTCGTCGGACCACCCGGTGAATCGGTGGACCCGGACGACCTGAAAGCCTTTGTCACGAATAGTCGCCAGGGCGTCAACTATCACCGGGGAACCTGGCACATGCCGCTGCTTGCGCTCGAGGAGGGGCAGCAGTTCCTGGTGGTCGACCGTACTCCGCATCACGATAACTGCGAGACACACGTATTCGATGAACCACTGATTGTCGAGTGTTGCGGTCAGGACGCAAACGGGCGTTAGTCTTTCCTAGCGACGACCAGTTTCTCGAGCCGGTCGATGACTGGCTGAATCTCGTGTTTGTTGTCGCGAAGTTCGTCCAGCGATAGGCCAGTTAGTTCGTACGGCAACACGAGCCAGTCAGACGTTTCGTGGATGTAGAAGTCGGGTGGCCGAATGGTGCGTTTTGTTGGCCGGTACCAGACGGTTGCGATCCTGATATCGCCTGGCAGGTTTCGCCGGGCCTTCTTCGACAACTGCCGAATGACCGCATTGGCGCTCGATCCCGTGCTGTATGCATCGTCGACGATGAGCATCGAGTGGTGCTCACACACCCGTTCATACAGATAGCGAAGGCCATGCACCTGGATAGTTTCCGCCTTGTCCACCATTTGTGAATACGAGTGCTGGCCGCGGTAGGATGTTCGGATTGCAATGTGATCGGTCTCGACGCCGTAGTACTCGAGGCCTTCCTGCACCGCGATTCCTACACTGCTCCCGCCTCGCCAGAGACCGACGAGAAAGTCGGGCCTGAAGCCGGACGCATAAATGGTGGCAGCCAGTCGGAATGAGTCCAGCAGCAGCTCATTGGCGGCGATGTATTTTTTTTGCATGAAAGGCAGGATCTTTTTTCTGTAGAATTGCTATCGAAGATTATAACGATAACAGGCCGCACCATGGACAAGACTGTCCTATCCGCCCGGGATCTGCTTGAAGATTCGTTTCGCTTGGGTGTCGAGATTCTCGAAAGCGGATTCGAGCCGACCCTGCTGATCGCGATCTGGCGAGGCGGGACGCCGGTCGGTATGGCGGTGCAGGAAGTATTCGCGTACTGCGGCGTCGAGACCGATCACATCGCGATTAGAACATCGTCCTATACGGGCGTTGATGAGCGAGGCGACGTCGCCGTGCATGGTCTCAATTACATCATCAAAAAGATTTGCCGCGAAGATCGGGTACTCATCATCGACGACGTGTTTGACACTGGCAATACAATCAAGACCGTTGTAGAGGAGATTCGGCAGAGGGCTCGTGGAAACGCACCTGACGATATTCGGACCGCGATTCCGTGGTTCAAAGTTTCTCGCAACGAAACCGACATAGTGCCCGATTTCTATTTGCGCGAAACAGACGAGTGGCTGGTATTTCCACACGAACTCGATGCGCTGACGGCGGAAGAAATGAAAGCGGTGCGCCCACGTCTTCACGAGATCATTCAGGGCTCGACCGCTGCCTGAAATAAACCCGGTAAAGCGAATCTGTAGTGTGTTGCGGGTCAGTCCCGGCAACGAAGCTGTCTACCTTGAAGCAGTGCGAGCTTCTCTGGTATGCCGGTTTTGTGGCGTCGTTTTTCCCATACAGTCAGAGAATTGCGAGTCGGATGTGGATCGGGGATGCCCATCCATCGGGATTTGGCACTTTCAGGCATACTCCGCAGTTCTTCGGAAAGGATGAAATCAGGGAACCTATGCTAGACGATGATCCGCTGGCGGTGATCGCACAGGAAGCGCCGGCTATTTCAGTTGACGCCGCGATCTCCCTCATGAAGGTGAGGTACGGACTTGACGTGATAGTCAGGTCGCTGGTCAGCGAACGAGACCAGAACTTCAGGATGAAGGCGACCGACGGTAAACGCTTTGTGCTGAAGATCGCGAATTCCGCCGAAGATCCATTTGTGACAGATTTCCAGATACAGGCTCTCCTACACATCGAAAAACAGGTTCGGGACCAGAACATTCTCGTCACAGTGCCAAAAGTTGTGCCGACAGTGGATGGCGACGTGAGCTTTCCACTGGAAATCGATGGTGTAGATCACGTTACCCGGGTGGTTACGTTTGTCGAAGGTGAGACGCTGGCCGATAGTACGCCGTCGCCGGCACTGGCGCGGGACTCAGGAGCTTGCTTGGCAGATCTTGGCAAGGCTCTCAAAGGGTTCGAGCATCCTGGGAGCCATCACAGTCTGTTGTGGGACCTGCAGCAGGCGTCCGGATTGCGGCAACTGGTTCAGTACGTCCGGGATCCGTTGGCAGCAGATGCCGTCACTGCGGCGCTGGATGATTTCGAGAAGTTTGTGCAACCTGTCCTGCCGACACTTCGGTCGCAGGTCATTCACAGTGACCTCAATCCGGACAACTTGGTCGTCCGGTCTGACGACAGCGACCGGGTTGCCGGGATAATCGATTTCGGTGACATGTTGTACGCGCCACTTATTGCTGATGTCGCGATCGGCAGCTCGTACCACAGGGTCGCAGATAGTGATCCGCTTCGGCTAATGTGTGAATTTGTTGCCGGCTACCACAGCGTCACGCCACTCGAGCGGCAGGAGATTGACATTCTGTTTGAACTGATTCAGGCCAGAATTTGTGCTTCGATTACGATTCTGGACTGGCGAGCGTCGGTTCGCGGCAGTGACGATCCGTACCTTGCCGGTTTGGAGGATGCCGAGCATTCGACGGGGAAGGCACTGATCGAAATGCGCGAAGTCCCCCGGGAGCACGCAATGCAGGTTTTCAGGCAGGTCTGTGCTTCGGTCGATGAAAGCGGCTAGCAGCGGCTATCGAGGTTGGCGACTGAACCAGAATTAGTTTCGCTACCCTCTCCAGGATCGTCAGGCGCTATCTGACGGTCCTGTTTTGTGGCAGTCTCCGTCTACCTCGTACACCGGACGCCCTAAATGCGCCAGGAATCAAACGGTCCCCTGTCTCGAATCATTCGTGTCGTGACAAAGATCGAAGCGAACGAATTGCGAGCGGTCGTATTCTCTTTCCTGTTTGTGTTCACGCTAATGGCCGCTTATTTCGTCGTTCGTCCGTTGCGGGATGCGATGGCCAGTGATTGGTCTAGGACCGAGACAAGTTTCCTGTGGACGCTGACGTTCATTGTCAGCGTGATCGGCGTCATGCTCTACGGTTTCCTGATTTCGCGCGTACGCTTCAGTCGTGTGGTGCCGGGTGTGTACTTGTTCTTCGCGACCACTTTCGTGATCTTCTACGCAGGCTCCAATCTCGTGCCGGATCCGACCCTGATCGACAAGACGTTTTATGTCTGGCTGAGTGTTTTTAGTCTGTTCCACGTATCTGTTTTCTGGAGCTTCATGTCAGGCCTTTACAACCGGGAACAGGCCAGGCGGTTGTTTGCGGTCATTGCCACCGGTGCGAGTATTGGCGCAATTGTCGGCCCCGTCATCCCGGGATTTTTTGCCGATTCGATCGGCGTCATGAACTTGCTTCTGATCACGGCAGCAATGCAACTCGTTCCTGTGGTACTGATTCCCGTACTCGAGCGACTGAAAGTGACCGACCTGAACAATGCCGACTGTGAAGCCGATCTCAGCGAGGCGAAACGGTTGGCAAGAAATCCTTTCTCAGGATTTGTGGCGTTCGTGCGGAATCCCTATCTGCTGGGGATCGGTCTCTTTATCCTGATGTACGTGACAATGAGTACGTTCGTGTATATGGAACTCCGAGAAATGCTGGCGGTTTTCGATCGTGCGGAGCGTACTGAGATCAACGCACGGATTGATCTGGCCGTGAATGCCCTCGCCATCGTCACGGCGTTGTTACTGACGGGCCGGATTGCATCGCGATTCGGTGTTGCAACGCTGTTGGCTGCCATTCCGATCATGATGGTGGCTGGCTGGCTTATTGTTGCAGCCATTCCCTTGCTTGCCGTCATAATCGGTCTGCAGATTGCACGCCGGGCTGGCAACTACGCGGTGACTAAGCCAGGGCGGGAGATGCTGTTTACGGTTGTTAGTGATGATGAGCGCTACAAGGCGAAACCGGTGATCGATATTTGCGTCTATCGCGGCGGCGACATGGTCACAGCATGGTTTCACACCGGACTCAAGGAAGTTCTTGCATTTGGACCGACCGGTATCGCACTCGTGGCGTCGGTGATCGCAGGTATATGGGCGTTGTCTGGCATCTATCTCGGACGGTATTACAATCGGTCCAGATCTCCCGGTGAGTCGGGAGCCCGTGTTGAAGCCGCTATGGAGGAAGCTTGAATGCCCGAATCATGGGTTTGCGATGCCATAAGGACACCGATCGGTCGATACGGTGGTGAGACTGAGTTGAGCCATTCACTCGGCATGTCGGGGGCAGGTTTGTGATGACGGTTGCCTATCAATTACAACGAACAGCTGGAATGTTCGCGTTTTTTACGATGTGTATCAGGGTTGGCCAAGGCATTGCAATGGTTGTCGAACGCACATGAGCGAAGCTCTGAACGATGGCGAATCGCGCAATCTGCACCTAATCGCAGAACGTATCCGTTCACGTCGAACTACCAAGCTGTTCCTCCGTGAGGAAGTTAGTTGGGAGTTGATCCGGGATGCGATAGAAGTGGCCCGCTGGGCGCCGAATCACCACGTCACGGAACCGTGGCATTTCTATTTGCTTGGTGCCCGGAAAATTGCTGACGCGGCAAGGTTGATTGGCGACCTGATCCGGGAAACGAAAAACGATGAAGACCTTGCCATGTTCAAGGAAGCATCGGCACTGTCGATGCCAGGCTGGTTGCTCGTGACCTGCCGCAGGTCGGACGACGATCTGACGGAGCGCGAGGACTATGCTGCGGTTTGCTGCGCAATTCAGAATATGACTCTTTATCTGGCGGAGGCCGGTGTTGCGTGCAAGTGGACAACGGGTCTTGTGATACGCGACCCGCGATTTTTCGAATTGCTCGACATCGACATGGAAAAGGAGTTTGTCGTAGGCCTTTTCTGTTACGGGTTTCCAAAAACGCTACCGAAACAATCGCGCAAGGATGTATCGGATATCCTGACGGAAACCGACTAGGCGTCTTTTCTATCTGCGCCTAGAATTTGCGGTCGCAACGTGAAGACGAGTAGAGCGCTTATCCCTGAAAAACCAACCACCAGTGCGACGTTTGCAATCGTTCCCGTATAAAGTGCGCTGCTGACGATCGCTGCGACAGCGCCGGACCCGCTTTGAATCGTTCCCATAATCGACGAGGCGACACCGGCGATTTGGGGTACTGGGTCAAGTGCAAGGGCAGTGGCATTGGAAATGAGCAGCCCGGTTGCACACATATACAAGCAGGCACTCCCCCATAACCACCAGAACGGAGCTTCCCCCAGCCAGGCCATGACTAGCAATTGAGCACCAGCCATGCCTGCTATTGCTGCCCCGATTCCGATGATCTGTACAGTTCCGAAACGCAGCAGCAGGCGCCTGTTGATGGATGCGCCGATCAGGACGGCGACACCGGTCAGCGCGAATATGAACCCGAAGTTCTTGATTGGGTAGCCATATTGTTCGATGACCAGCGAACTCGAGCCGCTAATCAAACCCATGATGCCAATCATCGATACCGCGACCACGAGGACGCCGAAAACGCTTTGGCGGTGGGACAGAAATGTCGTCGTGCTGTGCCAAAACTGGTGAAGTATGCGTCGATTATCTTTCGGAATATGGGTTTCACGAAGCGACGTGCGAATGCCATAAAGAATAAAGAGGCCGGTGACTGCTGTTGCGAGAAAGGGTGCACGCCAACCCCACAATGGCACCAGCATCGAGCCGATCAGCGGGGCGATCATGGGTGCGGCGGTGAATATCGTGACCATGATCGACATCAGTCGCGCCGATTCCTTTCCACTCGATACGTCCCGCACAATGGCCCGGGCGAGCACCATTCCAGCCGAGGCCCCCACGCCCTGAAAAAAACGGGCGATCAGCAATACGTCCGTGTCGTTAGAGAGTGTTGCGAGAAATCCTGCCGCGGTAAACAGGGCAATTCCCGCATAGATTACTGGCATACGGCCGATACGATCGGAGATCAGTCCGAACGGCAATTGGCCGGCCGCCATGCCAGCCATGAAAAGCCCGACGACCTGCTGGCCGACAGACATCGAAATGCCAAGGTCGCTGACCATTGGTGGAATGGCCGGCAATGCGATGTCGATCGAAAATGCGACGATGGAGGTCAGCATGCCCAGTACGACGACGAATCGCCGCGACGATGTCAGCGGTAGATTCACGACGTCATGTGGTGTTTGCTGTCAACCGGTTTCAGCCGGCACACGCCGGCGGTTAAACTCCGGTTTCGCGATGATGTGTTTTTTCTTGAGCCGGTCGAACATTTGGCATCCCCCAGCGAACTGTTCAACCGTTCTACAGGCGCTGACCCGCGACGTAAAGCGCTTGCAGTTCGTTCCGTCCGATCCAGTAAGACAGTTCCTGTGGATGCGCGATGTCCCAGGCCGCGAGATCGGCGCGTTTTCCGACTTCGATCGTGCCTCGATCGTCGAGGCCGAGCGCCTTTGCGGCATGGATGGTTGTACCGGCGAGACACTCTTCGGGGGTCAACCTGAACAGGCGAGAGGCGAGTGTCATGGCAGTGCGGATAGAGCAAACCGGCGATGTGCCGGGGTTACAGTCAGTGCCGACTGCGATGGGAACGCCGTTCGCGCGGAATGCCTCGATCGGCGGCAATTGTGTCTCACCCAGTGTCAGGAAAGCGCCGGGTAGTATCACAGCGACTGTACCCGATTCCGCCATCGACTCGATCCCGGCAACATTTGTATATTCCAGGTGGTCCGCGGATATGGCGTTGAACCGTGCGGCAAGCGCAGCGCCGCCGGAGTCGCTCAATTGATCGGCGTGCAGTTTGACGGGCAATCCGAGTGATGTGGCCTCTGCGAATACGCGTGCGACCTGGTCGGCAGAGAACGCAATGGGCTCGCAGTAGGCATCAACGGCATCCACGAGCCCTCGCTCATGTGCCGCGGGCAGCATCTCGTAGCAGACCAGATCGATATACGCGTCGGATCGGCCCCTGAATTCGGCGGGTATCGTGTGGGCGCCGAGAAAGCTCGTCACGACCTCGATCCCAGCGTCTGCGGCCAGCGCCTTAGCCACTTCGAGCATCCGGATCTCGGTTTTGAGGTCGAGCCCGTAGCCCGACTTGATCTCGACCGTCGAGCAGCCTTCGGACCGGAGCTCGAGCAGCCGCAGAGCAGATTGCATAAGGAGTTGCTCGTGTGAGGAAGCCCGCGTGGCGTTCACTGTCGACAGGATGCCGCCTCCGGCCTGGGCGATTTCTTCGTAGGTTGCACCCTTTAATCGTTGTTCGAATTCATCCGCGCGATTGCCGGCGAAGACAAGATGGGTATGGCAGTCGATCAAGGCAGGTGTTAGCCATTGGCCTGCCAGTGATTGGTGCTTGGTTGCGTCGCGTGAGGGCAGTTCGGATAGGGATCCGACCCAGCTAATTTGACCATCGGCGATGCCGACAGCTGCATCATCGATAACGCCGTACCGGCCCGCAGCCATCGTCGCCACCTGAGCATCGGTCAGTAGAAGATCGAAAGTGCTCATGCCGTTCTCGTCAGAAGAAATTGCATTGCACCGTAGCATGCATTAGCCTGTATATACAACCTTACTGAAGACTCGAAATGACGACGATTTTTGCCCGGCTTGCACTGACCTCCGATGGCTGGACGAAAAACGTTCGGCTGCATATCGATGGCGGATTAGTCGGTACGGTGGAATACGGAACCGGCCCCGCGGAAGGAGACGTTGAGGCCGGCATCGTGATTCCCGGCTTGGCAAACGCTCACAGTCACGCGTTCCAGCGTGCCCTGGCAGGATATACCGAGCATCGTGGTCCGGTTGAAAAGGACAATTTCTGGAGCTGGCGGGCCCGAATGTATGGACTGGCCGGATGCATTGATGCAGCTGCGCTGGAAATTGTCGCGCAGCAGGCTTATACGGAAATGGTGTCGACCGGCTACACGGCTGTCGCCGAGTTCCACTACCTGCACAATGAACCGGGTGAGTCGGGGCCGTCTGAGGCAATGTTTGACGCATTGGCGAATGCGGCCGAACGCAGTGGGATTCGGTTGACTTACGTACCGGTGTTGTACGAACGCGCAGGCTTCGATAATGATGAACCGAGCGATGAACAGCGACGCTTTGTCAGAACGCTTGATGAGTTCATCGATCACTACGAAACTGTTACGGCGAAATGCCCGGACGGCGTACGCACCGGCATCGGGGTTCACAGTCTCCGGGCAGTAACCCCCGCCTCGCTCAGGCAGATTGCTGCGATCGCTGCCCGAGACCGTGCACCGATGCATCTTCATATCGCCGAGCAAGAAAAAGAATGCGAAGACAGTTTCTCGGCGCTGGGTCAGCGCCCGGTGGAATGGCTGGCAGACAATTGTGAGCTCGACGAACGCTGGTGCCTTGTTCACGCGACCCACACGAGCAATAAGGAACAAATCGCCATCGCGAACAGTGGGGCGGTCGTCTGTCTTTGTCCCAGCACGGAAGCAAATCTCGGTGATGGACTTTTTTCACTGCAATATTTCCTCGAGCACGATGGTCGCATCGCCATCGGATCTGATAGTCACGTGACCATTAACCCGTTTGAGGAATTACGCTGGCTGGAGTACGGCCAGCGCCTGGTCGGTCAGGCACGGAATATTGCGGCGATACGTAGGCCGGAGACAGGTCACAGCCTTTTCGAGCTCGCGCTTGAAGGTGGAGCCGCGGCCTGTGGTAACGATCCCCGGCACATAGTCGATGGTGCCAATGCCGATTTGGTCGTGCTCGATGACGACAGCCCGATGCTGGCAGGACATACGACGCGTTCATTGCTCGACGCGCTTGTTTTCTCAGGTCTTACTCTGCCGATCGACCGAGTGATGGTAAACGGCGTCTGGAAAGTGAGCGACGGTCGCCATATTGGTGCCGCGGACGCGAGTACGGCCTACACAAACCTCGTCAATTCGTTCGACCTGGAGACTGTAACCCAATGAGTACGACGACCGTTCCCCGCTATCGGCAATTGAAGGAACTGATTATTCGCCGAATTTCGACCGGCGAATTGAAAACGCGTGATCGAGTGCCTTCGGAGAACGAACTCGTGGATTCGACCGGCGTCTCGCGAATGACAGCAAACCGTGCACTCCGCGAACTGACCGATGAAGGCTACGTGGAGCGTGTCGCCGGCGTTGGTACATTTGTTGCCGACCTGAAGGCGGCCTCACATGTACTCGAAGTCAGGAACATTGCAGATGAAGTTGAACGGCGCGGGAATAAGTGGTCCGCGAAGGTGCTGCGGAGCGGAGAAACGCCTGCTGACGACAAAGCGGCTGATGCATTGCATGTGACAGTCAACACGCCGTTGCTGCATGTTCGCATGGTGCATTTCGAAGACGGCGTGCCGATTCAGCAGGAAGTTCGATACGTTGTCCCCGACTTTGCACCGGGTTTCCTCGATCAGGACTTCACGGTGACGACCCC
>CAZWEW010000064.1:0-11601 GCA_964633055.1 uncultured Woeseia sp.
AGCAAAGCGTGCACCATCCATATGCATAGTTAGATCGTGCTCACGACACACCTCCCAGATTCGGTGGTTGTAACCCTCGGGTGGCACAATCACGCCACCGGACCCTAAAATGGGTTCGGCAAAAAATGCCGCAATGTGCTCTGCACCCAGTTCCACGATCTTTTCCTTGAGTTCGTCGACCAGAAAATCGCAAAACGCCGATTCGGTCATCCCCTCAGGGGCGCGGTAATAGTTGGGGCTCATCAGGTGGTGTATCCAGTCATCGATATAATCGAAGTCCGGCATGCGATCGCCGGCCTTTCCGGACAGTGACGCCGCAAGATACGTCGAGCCGTGATAGGCATCGTGACGACTGATAATGTGTTTTTTTCCTTTCTGCCCACGAGCGCCCTGGTACATCTGAATAAGTCGCACAGCAGCGTCATTGGCTGTAGACCCGCCGCAGGTGAAGAGGACGTGATTAAGGTCGCCCGGTGCCAGTTCCGCGAGTTTCGCAGACAAGCATGCCGCAGGCACATTCGACATATCGGTAAAGGGATTGGCATATGCGAGCTTTCTCAACTGTCCTGCGATCGCCCCTACCATCTCCTCCCGGCCCAGACCGATGTTGGTACACCACATCCCGCCTACCGCATCGAAGTATTCCTTGCCGTCGATGTCCTTGAGCCAGCCATCCCGGCCTTCGTCCATGATGAGCGAACCGCAATCGTCATAGCTGACGAAGTTGTGAAAAGGGTGTACATGATGACGGCGATCTTGCTCCCACACCTCCTTGTGACTGCCCTTTCTCCCGGTATTCCCAGCCGGCGTAGCCATTTCGATCTCCATCAGGTCCAAGCTCGGGGCATTGTAGCCCAACCACCACGCGGCTATCAGACCGGCACCATCTGGCAGAATGGCAGGCGCTGCCGCATACTCTGCAGCCCATGACCGAATGTCTCATCATCACCCCCATTGCCCACGAGTTTGTCGAGGAAGTTGAAAGGCTGACCGACGGAAAAATCCCGGTTCGGGGCTGTCGGGACGAAGCCGAACTTGCGGAGCTATATCAGGGTCACCGCGTGTTGTTCGGGAATCCATCCATTATCGCCAGTACTCTGGACCGGATGTCTGACGTCGAGTGGATTCAATCGTCCTGGGCGGGGGTTACACCGCTGATCGAACACAAGCGCCGCGACTATATCCTGACAGGAGTGAAAGACGTCTTCGGCCCCCAGATGTCGGAGTATGTGTTCGGTTATCTGCTGGCACACGAACTCAAAATCCTCGAACGGAAACGGAGGCAGGATTGTCAGGAATGGTACAAGTATCACTCCGGCATGCTGGAAGGCAGGTCGATCGGCATTATGGGTACGGGATCGATCGGCCGCCATATTGCGGAAACAGCTCACGCCTTCGGCCTCTCCGTTCGCGGACTGA
The DNA here is from genome assembly GCA_964633055.1 of uncultured Woeseia sp. Classification (GTDB taxonomy): domain Bacteria; phylum Pseudomonadota; class Gammaproteobacteria; order Steroidobacterales; family Woeseiaceae; genus SZUA-117. The sequence continues at coordinate 1,420 of CAZWEW010000064.1, forward strand.
GCAGGACAGGAGCAAAAGCAGACCATTTCGACGCGGTTTATGACATCGAACACATTCAATCGTTCCTGGAAGGCTGTCACTACCTCGTATCCACCCTTCCCAAGACGCCCGATACCGACGGTCTTTTAAGCTCCCAGACACTGGGAAAGCTTCCGGCAAATGCTTATTTCATCAATGTCGGCCGAAGTAATGTGATTGACGACGAGGCGTTGGTACGTGCGCTTGAATCCGGTCGGTTATCAGGCGCAGTACTGGATGTGTTCGACGAAGAACCGATTCCGGCAGACGATCCGCTCTGGAACGCGCCGAACCTGCTCATTACGGCGCATATATCGGCCATCAGCCATCCCCTGCTACTCGTGCCGATCTTCGTCGAGAACTACGAACGATTCGTACAGGGAAAACCACTTCGCCATGTCGTCAACTTCGATGCAGGATACTGACTACTGGAAAAGCGTTTTCTGTGAATTAACCGAATGCTCCCGAACCGCCGCGACGTAGGCGCAATAGTCGCAATCACTGCCGGAAGCCGGAATCTCGGTTGCATTCATGCAATCGTAAATGGAGCGAATGGCGGGTTCTACCCAGCTGTCGTCAGCCTCATACGGTATGAGCCTGATGTCGAAATCTATTCTGCCCTCAAATGATTTGGCTTTGGATCGCCCGGTGCAGTAGACAAAGTAGCCCGTGTCACTAACATTCAGGTTATTCCGACGCAGAAGCCACTGATACACCTCCATCTGCCGCTTGTAGCCATCCTGCCAGTCCTTGTCCAGTACCGTGACCGGTTCTGATTTGGCAGTGGCCTTGTAATCCACGACATAGTAACGATCACCACCGTCCACCCAGAGATCGTCGATGGCCCCTGTGATGATGAGGTTGGTCGCCTCGTGGCTGGCCTGTACACCCTTGAAATTCTCACGCCATTCGTCGATTTGAGGGTGTCGTGCCGGCACGACGTCCAGGCCACCCGTACTCTGAAGCGGGTGTTGCGTCCCCGCATCCCGGTGGCGGTCAAATTCCTTTTTGAGCAGACTGTCAACAGCGCTGTTGATGGCAAAAGGATAGCCGGGTGGCTGACCGGTGCCCAGACGTCTGTCGATATAAAAACAGCGCGGGCACTTGTTGAACAGATCAATCTTGCTCCTGCTTACCTTGAAGGGTTTGTCGCAGCCAGGTCTGTAGAGATTTCGGGAACGTTGCGGGTTGTAGTACTTCGACATTTGACCATCCATCAATGTGGCAGGAGTATCGAATTCTTGCAGATAATGTTTATGATGCCATCGGAAATCAGAATCCCTGTCGACGACTAACCGGAGTGTATTCCATGAGATGGTCAGCAGCCATTATCTTTATAACTGCATGCATGACAGGGGTGGCTGCCGGCCAGGCAGAGGCAGCCGATACCAACGATGATATTCGCCTGACTTTCCTCGGCACGGGCGCACCGCGGCCCTCCCACGAACGTTACGGCCCGTCCATTCTCGTCGAAGCTGGCGAGTACAAGGTCCTGGTCGACGCCGGCCCCGGAATGCGCGAACGGATGTTCCAGGCAGGCGGATTCGAACTCCTCACCGCCGTCGACCACATTCTCATCACACACCTGCACTTCGATCACACAATCAGCGTACCCGGCTTATGGCTCACTGGTTGGTTATTCGGGCGCAAGGTGCCGATGAAGATTTTTGGGCCGGCCGGCACCACGAAGATGATGGGACATTTTCGCGCGGCCTATGACTGGGATATCGAATATCGAATTACGGTCGGTATTCACAGCGAAGGTTCAGAAGTCATATCCCGGGATATAGGGCCTGGTGTGTTCTTCGACGAGGGCGGACTGAAAATGACCGCCTTTAATGTCGAACAGATTCCCGTCGAGATCGAGACAGGCGAGTCGCTCGGACTCAAGGGCGCCACGCTTGGTTACCGAATCGATTACAAGGGCCGATCGGTACTGTTCTCGGGTGACACCCGATCGACGGTCGAGAGCGACATCCTTGACGTTGGCAAGGGTGTCGACGTGCTGATTCACGAAACACAGGTTCCAACGCCCGGCAACTCACCAGAGGCAGTGCTCGCCAACGTCAGTCTTGTCGTACATTCAACCCCGGAACAGGTTGCCCATGTCTTCAACGAAACCCGGCCACGGCTCGGTGTTTACTCCCACATCATTCCTCCGGAAGTGGGGGCAGACGAATTGCTGCCCATGACAGACTACGACGGCAACATGCTGGTGGCCGAGGACCTGATGACGTTGACCATCGGTGACGAGATTGTCGTGGGACGGGCTGCAGGCGGCACCAATATATTCACCGAGGCCGATGTCGTCGACAAGTGATATGTGAGACAGGATCCTGACCCGAAAGAAATCGCAGAAAACAGATCCAATCAGATCAACTCATTTGGCAAATATATCCAGGAGAAGTTCCATGATTAACAGGCGAGAATTCAACCTGAGTGTTGCCAGCGCACTGTCAGTGGGAACTACCCCGCTTTCCGCATTGGCTGCATCACGGACTCAGAGCGCGCTCGTAATCGACGCCATGGGTGAGGTTCGCGAAGCCTACACCGATGAGCTGTGCAGGGAGATGATCGAGTCGGGGATAAACAGCATCACGGTCACACTGTGTGATCCAAAGTCCTACGAAGCGCAGGCATACGACTGGGCAATGACCGGTGTACTGGAATATAACCGACTCATCGATAAGGAGTCCGCATTCTGGATGAAGGCCACGACCGTCGCCGACATCGATACCGCACGTGATATGGGGAAGATCGCCATTTTCTATCTTTTCCAGAACTCAACCCAGTTTGGCAGGAATCTTGATACGGTCGATGTGTTTTACGGCCTTGGAGTTCGCTCCAGCCAGATCACGTACAACTTCCAGAACTGGGCTGGCGCAGGTTGCAACGAGATTCGTGATTCCGGATTGACAATGTTCGGTCACGAACTCGTCGAGAAGATGAACGAGCGCGGGATGTTGATTGACATGTCACATGCCGGCATGAAGACGATGACCGATACGATCGCAGCGTCGAAGGTTCCGGTGATCGTTTCGCATTCCTGCTGCAAGGCATTATTCGAACACAACCGCAATACAACCGACGAGAACATTAGAATGATCGCTGAAAATGGCGGATTGTTCGGCGTTACCCAGATGCGTCCGTTCATGACCCATCAGATCGACAATGCCGTTCACTATTACTATCAGCACATCGAACACGCTATCAATATTGCCGGGATCGACCACGTTTGTATCGGTTCTGACCGTGACCATCGAAGGCTGACCCTGACCGATGAATACCTGGCGGAACTCAAGGCCGAGGAAGGTCCCAACTTCAAGCGCGAGGAATGGCCGCTCTATTTCGAGGAACTTAATGGGCCGCGCCGTATGGAGACGATCTGGGATGGCCTGTCTCGACGCGGCATGAACGAAGACGATCTTGAGAAGCTCTTCGGGCTTAATATTCACAGGCTCTATGCCGAAGTGGTGGGTTAACCATGCCTGTGAATCGAATCGTATCCTTCGCACTGGGCTTTGCCGTCGTCATTGCTGCCGGCGATTTGCCGGCGGGCCCGGAAAAAGACGAAGTTCTGGCCGTTGCCGACCTGGCGCTGGAGCGGATCACAGCTGAGGACTGGATCGGCCTCTCCGACCTGATGATTGAAGAGGCCATGGTTTATGTGGGTGCTGTCGAGGACGGTGATTACCGCGTTCAAACCCGAACCTACGATGAAACGCGCAACCGTCCTCTAACGGTCGATCTGGTCGAACGAGGCTGGGATCCAACGGTCATGGTATCCGGCACAATTGCGATTGTTTGGTATCCCTATGACATCTATGTCGATGGACAGTGGTCACACTGTGGAATTGACATATTCAACATGATCCGCACGAACGATGGCTGGCGCATTGCCGTTCTCCAATACAACGCTCAGCAACCGCCTGAATGTGAACCGCATCCCGACGGACCGCCGACATTCTGGACAGAGGACTGAGTTTGAAGCGTTAACGCGCCCGGCAGTCAGTCCATCAGGTTTGCCCCGGGCATCTCCTTAAGTCTGACCATCATCTCTCTGGCAGTGCCCTCATCGCCCGCCATCTCGGCGGCCTTTGCGAGACCACGCATGGAAGGTGTGCGTTGCGGCATCCACTGCAAAGATTGCTGGTAAGCACTGACCGCTTCTGCCGGGCGATTCGCGGCGAGAAGCATATCTGCATACAACTCTCCCGCCGGTTTCATCGGTTTGGGCGGTCCCGAAGGTGCTCTCAGGTACTGGCGCTCCATCTCTGCTGCGTTTTTTGCCGCGGCAATGGCCCCGTCCATGTCCCCGCCCATCATCAGGCGAACGGCCGTCACTTCCTGCTCCAGAACCGCGACCTGCCTGGCCAGGTAGTTAGATCCTGCGGCTTCTGCGTTTTCACTCAGGGTTCGCAGGCGATCTGCTGAGGCCATCGACGCATTCAGATCACCACGATGCGCAGCACCCATGCCAATCGCTGCTATCCATTCAGCATGCTTGCCTTCGTTGGAATCAATAGGTGCAAGTCCATGCTCGCCATACTGGCCGGTTTCGATCATGTGACGGCCGAGCATATCCAGATAACCATTGTGCACTCGCGCACTGTTCGGAGTCCCGTCCAGAGTGGCTCGTGCTTTCGAGAGATTCTCTTCCGCATTTTCGTATTGCCCGAGCATCAAGTTTGCGTATGCGAGCCAGGAAAGCGTGTGAAAATCCTCTCGCCCTGCCGGCAGACCGTATTTCGCAATCGTTGCAACGGCGGCCGCATAAGCTTCGATATTTGAGTTGACAACGTCCTGCCACATGCCGAGTTGCAGGAAGATGTGCGACGGCATATGCAGCGCGTGCGCCGCAGCCGGCGCAATATCTGCATACACGACGGCCGCAGGATACGCGAGGATTGCATGATCCGGGTCATCGAATGAGTGAATGATGAAATGGGCGCCCCCCGGATGATTCGGGTTTTCTTCGAACACCTTCAACGCGATTGATGCAGCCCGGGCCTGTCTTCGAAAGCCGCGATCTCCGCGCCTAACCGTGCCCAGCAACGATAAAGAATAAAACACGGCAATCTCGTGGTCATCGGGCCAGCGCTCATGCATCTCCGCCATATACGCTGAATACGCGTAGTCCCTCGTCAGCTTGTCACCTGGCGAGTAGTAGAGAATATCGATGGCATTGAGATACGCCTTCTCCTTTTCGGTCGGTGCTTTCGCCAACCGGGCATCGTGATCGGGCGCAAGTCGGGAAAGCGCGGCGGTTGCCGCTTCTATGTCCTGCTGAGCCCATAACGGGTGATTATCGCTCATGGCCTGGCCCCAGTAGGCCAGGGCAAATGACGAATCAATTTTTTGCGCCTCTTCGAACGCAAATCGTGCTTCGTCAAACTGAAAACTGTGAAGCGCCTTAACGCCGGTCAGAAACGCACCCTGGGCTTCATCAGCTCCCGAATTCGGGAACGATATGTTCCCCAGCACCGGCTCGTCTGCCGTCATTGCCGCTGCCGGCAGAATCAGAAGTGCAAGTGCCAGTACTCGGATCGTTCTTGTAAGCATTTGCCTGTCTCCTCTGTGGATTCACCCTCAAGTTTCATCGTAGAGCTCCGGGACGGCGCTGTCTATTCCAACAGGACCGAACGGACCACGTTCGAATACAGTTCCATTATCCACAACTCAGTTCCCGATTCGATTGACGCAACCCCTCATTATTGAGGCGGACGTCCCTTAGCTACCGTTACAATCTGTTCGCTGTGGAACCCGTTGAATGCCGTTCGGCCCGCCAGGCTGTAGGCACCGATGTTGCCAAACTCGAGATAATCTCCCGGCCCGATGTCAGCGGGAAGCGCTACCGAGCCGGGCAACTCGTCCATCGAATCGCAAGTCGGCCCAAACAAGCGAAACATCTCTTTCCGTCCCTCGAGCGGCTGACCGTCCCGCCATGACCTCACGGGAAACCTATCGTGTCCCTTAAAGCGCAACTCCCAGAAAATACCGTACATCCCGTCATTGAGGTACAGCCTGCTTTCCTTGCGCAGGCGAATTTCAACGATGGCGGACATGCCCGGTGCAGCAAGGGCCCTGCCCGGCTCCACGAGAATCTCTCCTTCGCTGGCCAATGGCAAGGATCTGACATCCTTCCTGATTACATCAAAATAAGCCTGCAACGGTGGCATCTCAAAACCAGGATAAGACTTCGGAAAACCGCCGCCAATATCAAGAAGCCGCACCCTGAAGGGCACGCTTTCGAGCGCCTGTTTTGCCATGACCAGGGAATGTCGATAGGCATCCGGGCTCGTCACGGAGGAACCGACATTGAATGCTAGCGCTGGTTCCGCGCCCGAATCATATACAGACTGCAAAAGAGCTGGAATATCTTCCGGCCGCGCACCGAATCTTTTCGACAGGTTCACCATTGCTGACTCGTGCGAAACAGCCATCCTTACGAAAACCACTGACGAGGACAGGTCAATTTCGCGATCCAGTAAATCAATGCCCTGCAGGTGGTCAATCAGGAAATGTCGCACACCAAACTGAGATTGCGCAGCCTTCGCAGCACCTCGCAGACGGACCGGCGTCATGAAGTAGCATGTCGCTTGGTCAGACAAAGCTTTGACAGTCTCGATTTCCGGCAGGGACGCACAATCAAAATGACAAACGCCGCCGTCGATGAGCGGGCGCAATGCCCGGGGGTCATTGTTTGCCTTGACGGCGAAGAGGACACGGCCCGGAAAACCAGCAACGAAGTCACGCGCCGCACGAACATACTCATCGGGAAAGACACAGTAAACGGGATTCGCGGGGCGATGAGCGCTCAGAAGATCGGCAACGCTCGAATACTGTTTAGCTAACCCATCCATCTACGGAGTGTTATCAAACGGACACCTGGAGTCCAGTGATTCCAGCCTAAGTGGCGTCCCGAGAAACCGCCCGATGTGCACATATATATGTCCAAGGATACGAAAATCCGAATATTTCGTCTTCTGATAATTTGTCCGTTCCCCTTGACTCCCGATAAACGCGCTATATAGTCCGTGGTGCTCGATTAGTAAGCTTGTGTTTATGGCGTTATACCGAAGTTCCGTAAAGTTCCTCGACCTGTTTCTCCTAAGTCACATTTTCACTGTCAGCATTCATGCCTTCCTATGAAGGTCATTTAGTCTTTTGAGAATAGGTAACACACAATGTCAACCACTACAGGCACCGTGAAATGGTTTAACGAAGCGAAAGGCTTCGGCTTTATCGAGCGGGAATCCGGTCCAGATGTCTTTGTTCATTTCAGCAATATCGAAGGGGATGGTTTCAAGACCCTGGGAGAAGGACAAGCTGTCGAATTCACAATCACAGATGGCGAAAAAGGTCCGCAAGCAGAAGGCGTTAAAGCAATCTGACCAGATAAGAAAATCAAATAAGGAAAACGGAGCCCGACGGCTCCGTTTTTTTTAGGCCTATCCGCGCAATGGGCGTTGTGCTGCACGAAGGCGTCGCGGTCTACTATGGGACCCGCGGCGAAGCGGAGAATGCGATGCTCTAGTCAACCTGAGCCTGCACCGCATCACCGGCCGCACTGCCCGCATCTCAATCACGAAACGACCCAGGCCAACCATGGCGGGCTCACAGGTGCCGCGACAATCCTTACCTGCTGAATGGCAGGTGTGTTGAGACTCCACTCGTCCCCGATATTGTTATAGTTGCGCTGGTTGTTGCAATGACCGCGATCATACGGCTCTGCGGAAAACCCATCGTACCTGAAATACATCATTAACTATTTACATTAAAAATCATGTTTAAAATACTGTTTATAAAGTACTTAATTTACAATTCATGTAAGAACCTACTGATCCTCGGAACCATTCTTGTGGTAGCGGGTGCGCCAGGGGGTGCACTCGCACAGGACTCCGCGATCCCCGCCTTTACCCACGCCACGTTCGTTGACGGCAATCGCTCGATGCTGAACCTGATCGAGTTTCCGGACATTGACTTTGACGTCGAAATCGAGATCACCTGCTCCGGACGCGCCACAGCGAAAGGGCGACTCAGAGGCGCCAAATGCTCATCACCTGAAGACCCGGATCTCGATTTTACGATGGCAGTTAGCCGGCGTTTCAATGCCTCCCGAATAACACCCGGCACGGTTAACGGGCGGCCCGAAGAAGTCGATTTTCAATTCGTGGTCAGCTTCAAAAAGGCGGGGGAAACGGAGACCATCGAAATTCACCCAAATAACCGCAAGAATGTCGACCGGCTGGGGAATGACTACTTTTCTGCACAACGATACTCGCCATACACCTGGCCCACGCGCTGCAACCGGGCGCGCCTGGACGATCTGCTCGTTGAAGTCGCGATCGTCGATTCAACTGGTCGAGCTAAGGAAGTCAATGTCATGGCCTCCATGGCAGAAATTCCTGCAACGTGCAAAACAGGTCTAATCAACCAACTCAAGGACGGTCGCTGGATCCCCGCCAGCTATAATGGCCAGTACGTTGACTCCATCTGGGTTAATCCGATCGTTTTGAACAGCGTCAACTTCAAGCGCCAGCAGCAACCATGAAGCATTCTGACAAATTGCTGGGAATGGACCGAGATATCACCCGCCGTGATTTCATGAATGGCATTGGCCTGACGGTCTCCGGTGCCCTGCTCGCTCCTCCCGTCAGCGCGTACTCCGGACATTCTGCGCTCGCGCAGAACACGCCAGGCTATTACCCACCAACACTGGAGGGCATGCGCGGCAGTCATCCCGGCTCGTTCGAAATGGCGCACCTGATGCGGGACGGCAAGGATTGGAGTGATCCAGCAGAGTCTGTCGACACGGGTGAGGAATACGACTTGATCGTCGTTGGCGGCGGAATCAGCGGTCTCGCCACCGCGTACTATTTTCAGAAAGAAGCGGGACCGGACGCCCGAATCCTGATCGTCGATAACCATGACGATTTCGGCGGGCATGCCAAACGCAACGAATTTCACTATAAAGACCGCATGCTCGTTGAGTTAGGCGGAACCGCGTACATCGAGAACCCGCTGGAATACCCTGAACACGCGCGAGCTCTCATCGCTGAACTGGGGATCGATGTTGCCCAAGCTGCAGACGTATTCGATCACGAACGCTATCCGTCACTGAATCTGCGAGGCGGAATTTTTTTCGGCAAAGAAACTTTCGGGCAAGACAAGCTGGTCGCCGGACACCCGAGGCTGAGGAATAGGGAACGCCAGAGCGCCTACATCACTTTGCCAGCAGAACTTGAAATGAGTGCCGGCGACGAAAAACTCGTACGTAAATTCCTGGCCCGGAGTCCGTTGTCCGAAACCGCTCGTGAAGAAATCGTTGAGTTATTCTGCGGTGAACTGGACTACATGCCAGGTCTGTCCACTGACGAGAAGGTCAGGAAGCTCTTTTCAATCAGCTACGTCGATTTTCTCAATGACTATGTTGGCGCGAGTGAAGATACTATCAACTTCTTCATGATGTGGCGTGCGAGTTACATGGGCAATGGTGTCGACCTTTCACCCGCCTTAGCGGCGATCCGGTACGGCCTGCCTGGCGCCAAAGGACTGGGCCTCGTGACGTATTTCTCCGAGCAGGGCTACCAACCGCACAACTACAAGGAGGACTTTCATTTTCCGGATGGCAATGCTTCCGTCGCAAGACTCCTCGTCAGGCAACTGGTCCCCGACGTAGCGCCGGGCAATACAATGCATGACATCATTTCCGCCCGCTTCGACTACGGCAAACTGGACCAGCCTGACACGCCTGTGAAAATTCGTCTCAACTCGACGGCAGTGCATGTACGGCACATTGATCCGTCAACAGTCGAAATGACCTATGTTGAGGGCGGTACAGCACGGCGCGTACGAGGTGCCAATTGCGTGCTAGCCTGCAACCACGCGATCATTCCGCACATATGCCCGGAACTACCGGAAAGACAACAATACGCGCTTGCCAACACGATTCGAATGCCGCTCGTCTCTATTTCCGTGCTCCTCGACAACTGGCGGGCATTCGCAAATCTCGGCATCAAGTCCGCCTACTGCCCGGACAGTTTCGCAAGCGATCTGCGCCTGACCTATCCATTGCGCTTTGACGATTACGAGACGTCACGCTCCCCGGATGACCCGATCACGCTGCGCGAAGAGGGCTTCACCATTGAACGCGTCAACTTC
>CAZWEW010000065.1:0-11198 GCA_964633055.1 uncultured Woeseia sp.
CAGGATGCCACCCCCACTACCCCAGATATATACATCTGCTCACACATTTCTAGCCAATTCTGGCTGTGAACCAATCTCAATTCAGGTGTAGTCTTAGAAATCTAGAAAACCAGAGCTTGAACCAATCAAGCCAGTGATAGCAGCAGACTTCGGGAGGTTTGTCCTCTGGAACTATAAACTCATAATCCCTTGGTCCCAGGTTCGAGTCCTGGCGGGCGCCTCTAGGTCAATACCGCCAGCTCGTCAGGTCTGCACCTTCCGGCGCCGTGGTCAGGATTCGCTCGAGAATCTTGGGTACGTACATCGTGTTATAGCGAAGCCTCGAGATATACAACGGATTGTCGTGATCCCCGTTCCAGCAGTGTTCCTGACGATCGCCATAATCCACCATGCCGTTGTAGTACGGATCCGTCGTACTTTCGAGAAACTCTTCGAGCAGGTAAACAGCGTTATTGAGGTGGAAGTTGTCCATGTCACCAACCATTACATGTAACTTGCCTTCGAGCTTCGGTCCGAGCGTCGCCCAGTCACGCTCAAGAATATGGCGCATGTCATAGTTTTCACGCCAGTACTGGGCAACATCGTGATCGATTTCCCCGGTCATCTTGTTCCAGAGACGCTTCGGATAACCATCCTCACCCATTGGTGAGTACACGGCTTCCCAGATATCCCACTGCCCGCCAGACCGCGTCTTGTCGCCGATAACAAGCTCCATGTGATTCTCGTCTTCCATCGTGACCGTAATGTTGCCGAGATAATCACGATAAGCCGGTCTCTCGACCGAACCGAAATCGCCTTCGATGCGATAGGCGTTCTCGTCCTCATAAATATCGACAATCTGGTGGAAGCGGAAATCGAGCGAGTCAGGACAGGCAGCAAACGTACCGTTGAACTCGTCGGGGTAGAGCACCTGAACACCGAACGCCTCCCAGCCCCCGGTGGATCCGCCATAAAGGAATCTCGCCCAGCCTTCGCCAATTCCACGGAACTGTTCTTCGATGTACGGAATCAGCTCGTAGGTAATCGCGTCGCCGTATGGGCCGAGGTTCGCCGAGTTAACCGCGTAACTGTCATCGTAATACGGGTTGGCATGCTGAATCTGGATAATGAGCATTCTCGGAAAATCAGGACCAATCCATTTCTGGTAGAAGTCATAGGCTTCCTGCTCCCGTATTCGGTTGTAACAGGGCACGTCACCACCTTGCTGGCACTCAAGACTCTCATCGGGTGGCTCCATCTGGAATCCCTGGAAATCAGCTGGAAAGTGCCCATGGAAAACGGCCAGCGGATACCGTGCTTCCGGGTGCTCGTCGAAACCGGCCGGCAACAGAACATGCGCGCCGAGGTACATGTCATGGCCCCAAAATTCGCTCAGCAAATCACTCCTGATCTTCACGTGTTTGACGAACTCGGTATCCGCCGGCGGCACAATCGGCTCGATCTCCCTGTCCATCACGATTCGCAATGACGCACCGGGCTCGACACGCATCATTCGAGCTTCGCTGTAAATGTTTCCGGGCGAGTGTTGCCACTGCTGGCCTTCTCCTTCATCCATCGGCAGCTTGACCGTCTTGCCGTTCGAAAGCGAAAACGTCGTGTACTTGTGAAGCAGCGCCTGCACGAAATAATCGCCAGGCGGCAGGTCGGCGAGACTGTCGTGCGGATTACCGAACACGGACTGATCCAGGACCACAGCCTGGCCCGGCGCCATAGCATCGACTGTCATGCCGAAAATCTGCACGGCATTGACACCGGGATTTACCTGGAACCGTGGTTCGCTATCGTCATCCCTGGAGATGATCAGGATCAACCGACCATCCAGGGCATCGCCTGACGCCTCCGGCGTAAACGAAATGTTGAATGTCGCGCTTTGCGGCGACTCGTCGGTAATCGGTGCACAGGAGGCAAGCACCAGGATTAAACCAAGCGACCACAGGCATCGAATGGACATGGATGATCCCCTTAGTTGTGATAGACGTCGATTATACGTTGCTGCCCCGGGCTTCCCGAATTTTGCGCCAATAGACGTAGAAAGGAAGGCCAGACAGGACAATCGCAATACCAACCGCCACATTGAACGGCTGCGTAACCAGCAGGTTGCCGAGGTAGAAGATAGAAACGAGCAGAAATGCCGCCGGCGTCAGCGGATAGCCCCATACGCGGTAGGGGCGTTCAAGTTCGGGTTCGCGGATACGAAGGATGATGACCGCGATCACGCTCAGGCAGATGAAAAAGTGGATTACGAAGGCAACGTAGCTCAGGATCAGGACGTAGCTCCCGGTCAGTGCAAAAAGCGACGAGAAAAAGCCAACCAGCAAGATGGCCGCAGCAGGCGTTTTCGTCTTTTCGCTGACAACGGCAATTCGACGAAAGAACAGGCCGTCGGATGCCAGAGCAAACTGGATACGTGGATAGTTCAGTAACTGTGCGTTCAGGACACCAATGGCCGATACGAAAACAACTGCTGACGTCAGGATTGCACCCGCGGGTCCCAGCAGACGCCCCATCAGGTCGGCAGCGATTCTCTCCGACGCCTCGATATCCGGGAATGGCATGACCGTCAGGTACAAAACATTGATCGAAAGGTAAACGCACAGGACGATCAGAAATCCGCCGAGGATGGCCTTCGGGATATTTTTTCGAGGTTCGCGAATTTCACCGGCAACATGGGTCACGAAATAGGCCCCGTTGTAGGAAAAGAGGCATATCATCAATGCAGTACCGACAGCAGCTGCCATTGATCCCGGCGATGCGGCGTTCGACACCTCTGTGAATCGACCGAGGCGCGGTTCTCCGAGGAAAAGCGGCACGGACATGAGGGCGGCAATCAGCAAAAGCTTGAGAAAGGTAATCACATTCTGAGTAATACCCCCCTCCCGGATACCCTGCACATTGAGCAATGTGAGTACGGCAATTAACGCAACGGCGATTGGGCCGAGCCGTCCTGCCGCAGGTATACCCACGGCCTCCAGTACCGGAATCAGGAATGTGGCTGCCATGATCGCGACGACAGCGATGGCGCCAGTGCCATAAGCAAAACACATCATCCACCCGAAACTAAATGCGACGATCTCACTTCGGTATGCCCGCTTGAGAAAGACATAGGTACCGCCAGTCCTGGGGATCGCGGCTGACAATTCGGCAAAACAGAGTGCAGCTGCGCCTGCCAGCAGGCCGGCGACGAGCCAGGTAATGAGGACTAGTCCCGGGCTACCGACAATCGTCGCGATTTCACTGGTAATCAGGAATATCGAGGTACCGATGATGCCGCCGACAACGAGGTTCGTTGCCTCGAGGCGTCCCAGACCACGAATGAGTCCGTCGCTCTCAGGCACGGGACCTCAGGAGACCGCCACTCGTGCGTTCCGGAACATGCGTATCCACGGACTGTCATCGCCCCAGGCTTCGGGATGCCACGAATTCTGGGTCGTGCGCACCACCCGTTCCGGGTGCGGCATCATGATCGTTGCGCGCCCATCAGCGCTTGTCAGTCCACAAACACCATCAGCAGAACCGTTGGGATTGGCTGGATAGGTAGTCGCAATGGCGCCGCGATTATCAACATAGCGCAACACAACGCTGGCCTCTGACAAAGTCGCATTGCCGGAGAACGTTGCCCGGCCTTCGCCGTGAGACGTCGCGATCGGCAGCTGCGACCCTGCCATACCCGAGAGGAACACGGACTGACTGTCGACGACTTCAACGAGACTCAGTCTGGCCTCGAACTGTTCGGACCTGTTGCGGAGGAATGTCGGCCAGTGGCCGGCCCCCGGGATCATGTCCCGCAAATGCGAAAACATCTGGCAACCATTGCAAACGCCCAGCGAAATCGTGTCACTACGTTCAAAAAATGACGCGAACTCGTCGCGCAGCTTTTCCTGGAAGAGAATAGATTTAGCCCAGCCACCACCGGCACCAAGAACATCACCAAAGGAGAAGCCCCCGCAGGCGACAATGCCCTGATAGCCCCGCAGGCTGTCCCTGTCAGTCTCAAGGTCGCTCATGTGGACATCCACCGCGGTAAAACCGGCACGCGTGAAGGCAGCCGCCATTTCATACTGGCTGTTGACGCCCTGCTCTCGCAGCACGGCAATGCGTGGCTTGTTTCCGCCGATCAACGGCGCACTAACATCGTCGTCGGGATCGAACGCCAACTGTACATTGAGCCCCGGATCATCGACATCCAGAATTCGATCGTACTCCTCCTGCGCTGTTTCCGGATTATCTCGGAGCGCTTGCATCCGGTAGGTCGTTTCGGACCAGGTCCGCTGCAGCGCAGTACGCGATAGGCACAGTACGACTTCGTCGTCACCGTATATCGTCAGCTGATCGTCAGCTTCGACCTTGCCGATTTCCACCCAACTGGCGCCGTTCGTTTCTAGCAGAGCCTGAACCATCGGAAAACTATCGTCCGCAACCTGGATAACAGCACCCAATTCTTCACTGAACAGCATGCCCAGGCGGTCCTGCTCGGAGCCGGGCAATCGAAGCGAGGCGCCTTGCCGACCGGCAAACATCATCTCGACAACCGTTGTAAGCAGGCCGCCGTCGGACCGGTCGTGGTAAGCGAGAATCAACCCCTGTGCCAGCAGCGACTGGATAGCGTCGAAGAAACGCCTGAGTCGTACCGGGTGATCCAGGTCCGGGACCGCCCCCCCGGTTCGGTCAAAGACCTGGGCCAAGCACGAACCACCCAGACGATTTTCACCTTCCGCAATATCCAACAACAATAATCGGCTGCCCTTATCGACGGGTCGCAGTTGCGGTGTCAGATGAGTGCGGATATCGGACACGGGAGCGAAAGCGGAAATGATGAGCGATACGGGTGCAACGACCTGGTACTCGCCCTCCCCATCATCCCAGCGTGCACGCATCGATAATGAATCCTTGCCAACAGGGATCGCAATGCCAAGATCGCGGCAAAGCTCGGCCCCCACGGCCTTGACGGTGTCGAAAAGATTGGCATCCTCGCCGGGATGGTTGGCGGCCGCCATCCAGTTTGCCGACAGGCATATGCGACCGATGTCCCCAATCGCGGCCGCCGCAATATTCGTTACCGCTTCACCGACCGCCATTCGTCCAGAAGCGGGTGCACTAATTGAGGCGAGCGGCGTGCGCTCGCCCATTGCCATTGCTTCTCCGGTATGGCTTTCGAAACCGCTGGCAGTGATCGCAACATCGCTGACGGGAACCTGCCACGGACCGACGAACTGATCGCGGACGCAAAGTCCGCCCACCGTGCGATCAGCGATATGAATGAGAAAGGTATTGTCAGCGACGGTAGGAAAACTCAGTACGCGTTGAATGGCCTCTTCCAGTTCGATGCCCGACAGGTCGATATCTTTCGGCCTGTCTTTCACCCGACAAACATTGCGCGTCATCTTGGGAGGTTTGCCAAACAGCATTTCCATCGGCATGTCGACAACCTTATTGTCGAATTCCGAATCCGTGACGACCAGATGTTCCACCTCGGTCAATGTCCCGATTGTCGCGTGAGGACAATTTTCACGGTCGCAGATTCCGGCAAACTCCTGTGCGCGATCGGCCGCAATGATAAGGACATATCGTTCCTGCGCCTCGTTACACCAGACACCCATCGGTGACATGCCAGGCTCCGCATTCGGTACGTCGCGCAGTTCGACAACGGCTCCATGCTTCGAATGATCGACCGCTTCTGGCACTGCGTTGGATAGTCCGCCGGCACCGACATCGTGAATGAGCAGAATCGGGTTAGCGTCACCCATGGCCCAACAGCGATCGATGACTTCCTGCGCACGCCGCTGCATCTCCGGATTACCTCGCTGGACCGACGCAAAATCAAGGTCCTCGTTGCTCGTGCCGCTGGCAACACTCGATGCTGCGCCACCGCCGAGTCCGATCAGCATTGCCGGCCCACCCAGTACAACGATGCTTGCGCCGGCTGGTACTTCACGCTTGAGAGCATGTTCATTCCGGACGTTGCCGACACCGCCAGCAATCATGATCGGCTTGTGATAGCCCCGGATCTCGTTAGCAGGCAGGTTCGGCAGCGCCGATTCATAGGTCCGAAAATAGCCGAGGAGATTGGGGCGCCCGAATTCGTTGTTGAAGGCTGCACCACCGATCGGCCCATCCAGCATAATCTCAAGCGGTGTTGCCATGCGTTCCGGATGCGGGAAGTCGCTTTCCCATGGCCTTTCATGGCCGGGTATCCGTAGATGCGAAACCGTGAAACCCGTCAGTCCCGCTTTGGGTTTCGCACCGAGACCGGTGGCACCCTCGTCCCGGATCTCTCCACCGGAACCGGTCGCCGCACCAGGAAACGGGGAGATCGCAGTGGGATGGTTATGCGTCTCGACCTTCATCAGGATGTGAATATCTTCGTCCGAGTAGTCGAACTCGCGATCGTCGCCGGGCATCAAACGGCGTCCCCGCCATCCTTCAATGACTGCGGCGTTATCGGTATAGGCGGAAATCACACCATCGGGACTCGCCTCCGTCGTGCTCTTAATCATGCCGAACAACTTCTCGGGGAGGGTCTCGCCGTCAATGATCCAGTCGGCATTGAATATCTTGTGCCGGCAATGCTCGGAGTTCGCCTGCGCAAACATCATGAGTTCGACATCTGTCGGATTTCGATCCAGAGCCCGATAATTATCCAGCAGGTAATCCATTTCGTCGTCCGACAATGCGAGACCGAGATCGATATTCGCCTGCTCGAGTCCGGGTCGTCCCACGGATAGTATGTCGATCGCCTGCACGGGTACCGGCGCACGCGCTTCAAACAGGACACTTGCCTCTGCACCATCCATGAACCGGCATTCTGTCATGCGATCGAACAGCGCAGCACCGATCATTGCAAGTCGAGTGTCATCCAGTTCGGCACTGCTCGAGATCGCATAGCAAATACCGCGCTCGACGCGCAGCACACTGTCAACATGACATTTGCGGACAATATCGGTGGCCTTGCTGGACCACGGAGAAATGGTTCCGGGCCGCGGCGCCGTGTAGATCAGGGCGGAACCGGTTTCGAACTCGCGGGCAGGATCGCCCGAGAGCAACAATGCTCGCAAACGTCGCCAGTCATCGTCGCTCAGTGCCCCCTCAGCTTCAAGGAAGTAGACGAACCTGGCATCGAGACCTTCCACCTGATCATCAATCGCCCGAAGGGCTGTCAACAGACGATCGATCCGGAATCCCGATAACGCGGACTGACCCGGCATTTCTAGAATCGAACGTGTCGAATCTGCCGGCAGGTCAGGCACGGATGTGGACAAGTGATTCCCTGGTGTGAATCTGGATGGTTATCTGAAGACGGGGATGATACCGAAGCTGGTCTGGAGCGACCAGCAAATTTGCTCAGGTCGGATTGCCCTCGCCCGGTGTATAAACCGGAACCGGAAACTGGGCGACGTTGCCCCCCTCAACTTCGGATATCTTGCTGCTGCCCTGCTTGTCCACCTCATCGATGCGCACAATCGTGTGCATCGGCAAGTAGGTGCAGTTGACGCCTTTGGATTCGGAGATGGTTTTTTATTTGGGCGGGTCGACTACAACGGTTGAACGCTCTCCGAATACCAGGTCGTCGACCGCGGCGAAGCCGAAAAACGATCCGTGACCAACGTCGATGGCAAACACCTCGTAAATCTTACCCTGATTCATGAAAATCACTTTGTAGAGCGTTTGTTTCGACATTGGCATTGCAATTTAGCGGGCTGCTTGCCCGGAAGCACGCTAGTGTACCCAATTTCACCGCTCGAAACCCGGCTCCGGTCACCGACTCGCAATTAGCCATCTTGCGCCCTTTATCCGTTCATTACCCAGTCGGAACCGTGCCGGTTTTTACACCCGTTCAGTGAGCTATTCCTGAGCTGTTAAGAGAGTCAGATTCCCGAATTCAAGCGGTTGGGACATAACGCCGAACCCACCGGGAAGGGCAAGTCGGCGGACAACGCGTCCCCGACTGGAACCGCTTTAGCCCAATCCTGGCATCGGTCACCACTACCGATTGAGGCGGTTCTCCACGAGGTCATCAACGACGGTCGGGTCTGCAAGGGTCGATGTATCACCAAGATCCCCAAAGTTGTTCTCCGCCACTTTGCGAAGAATCCGTCGCATAATCTTGCCCGAGCGCGTCTTCGGCAGGCCCGGCGCCCACTGGATGAAGTCAGGCGTCGCAATCGGGCCGATCTCCTTGCGAACCCAAAGGCGCAAGTCGGCCAAAAGATCGGTGGCGGGTTCAACACCTTCCATCAGGGTAACGTAGGCGTAGATGCCCTGTCCCTTGATCTCGTGAGGACACCCGACGACAGCGGCCTCCGCCACGTCCTTGTGTGCGACCAGCGCGCTTTCGACCTCGGCCGTTCCCATGCGGTGCCCTGAGACGTTCAGTACGTCATCGACGCGACCCGTAATCCAGTAATAGCCATCGGCATCCCGGAATACACCGTCACCGGTGAAATACATGCCATCGTAGGTTGAAAAATAGGTATCGACAAACCGCTGGTGATCGCCGTAAACGGTGCGCATTTGGCCGGGCCAGCTATCCAGTATGACTAAGTTACCCTTCGCCTCACCCTCGAGAATATTTCCATCGTTGTCGACCACCGCAGGTTGAATACCAAATAGCGGTTTTGTCGCTGAGCCTGGCTTCAGGGGCGTCGCTCCAGGCAGCGGGCTGATCAGGATGCCTCCGGTTTCCGTCTGCCACCAAGTATCGACAATCGGGCACTGTTCGTTGCCGACGACATGGTAATACCACTCCCAGGCTTCCGGATTGATCGGCTCACCAACCGTACCCAGCAAGCGCAGACTCTTGCGGGACGTGTTTTCCACCGGTTCGTTGCCCTCACGCATCAGCGCGCGAATCGCCGTGGGTGCCGTATAACAGATATTCACCTGGTGTTTGTCACAAACTTCCCAGAAACGGGAGACCGTCGGATAACTCGGTACCCCCTCGAACATCAATGTCGTCGCGCCGTTGGCGAGTGGTCCGTAAACGATGTAGCTGTGGCCTGTGACCCACCCAACGTCGGCCGTGCACCAATAGATATCACCGGGATGGTAGTCGAACACGAGTTCGTGCGTGAGTGACGCATACACCATGTAGCCGCCGGTAGTATGCAAGACACCCTTTGGCTGGCCGGTGGAGCCAGATGTATAAAGAATAAACAGTGGGTCCTCTGCCGCCATTTCCTCGCACGGGCAGTCGTTTGTTACGGTTTCTTCGAGTTCGTGCAACCAAATATCACGGCCCTCGACCCAGCCGATGTCAGCTCCGGTGTGTTTCACGACCAGCACTTTCTCAAGAGTAGTGACATCGGCGTGCCGGGCCGCCTCGTCCACGTTCGCCTTGAGCGGAATGGCCTTTGCGCCCCGAACACCCTGATCTGCCGTTATCACGATATTGCATTCGCAGTCGTGAATCCGGCCGGCAAGAGCCTCCGGCGAAAACCCGCCGAAGACAACGGAGTGCACAGCTCCGATTCGCGCACACGCCAGCATCGCGACGGCAGCTTCCGGGATCATCGGCATGTAGATTGTGATTCGGTCCCCTTTTTTTGCGCCTATTTCCTTGAGGACATTCGCAAAACGACAAACACGGGCATGCAACTCACGATAGGTGATCTTCAGGTCCACTGCGGGGTCATCACCTTCCCAAATGATGGCGACTTGGTCGCCTCGCGAATTGAGGTGGCGATCGACGCAGTTGTAACAGGCATTCAGGGTACCGTCGTAGTACCAGCGAATGTGCAAATCATCCTTTGCGTAGGAAACATCCTTGACCCGAGAAAACGGTCGCAACCAGTCTATTCGGCCCGCCTGTTCCGCCCAGAATCCCTCGTTGTCTTCTACGGAACGTCGATACGTTGCCTGGTAACCTTCGGCATCGACATGGGCCCTGCCTGCAACGTCCGAGGGCACTTCATAGGGTTTGATTTCTGACATGTTCCGTTACCGGTATTTCCTTGCTTGCCCTAACATCGGTCATCGTGCGTGTTATCGCGTGCCTGAGGATCTGAACAACAGAGAATTTTTCCGAAACGGAATCCCAACATACGACATCTGTTGATCGAGACCGGCTCATGATAGAAAAACGCCCACTCGGTCACCAGGGCAAGTAATTTCTTTTCTGTCGTCGTCAACTTATGCGGACGGCAACGCGTCAACGTACTCGGCCATGCGCCGCTGCGTGGCCTCATCCGGTAATTCACCGTACGCCGCGCCGATGTTGTCGAGCATGTTTGCAGGTTTGCTGGTCGCCGGCGTCACGCAGGTAATCGCCGGGTGCGCGATCACAAACTTGATGAAAAACTTGCCCCAGCTGTCGGCGCCGAACTCCTGCGCCCATACAGGCACTTCGCGACCACGAACGCGGGCCCATAATCGCGTTCGTCCGAAAGGCACGTAACCGAGCACGGCGATGCCTAAATCCTCTGCAAGCGGCAGAATCTCTTCGGCGGACGTGCGATTGTCGACGGCATAATCGACGCCAATGAAATCGAGGGGATAGTCCCGCATTGCCCTGGCGAGATCTGGATAACGGCGGATGCTGGTCGACGTCGTGCCGACATAGCGAATCCGTCCCGCCTCTTTCAGTTCCTGAACGATGGGCATTTGCGTCTCGAGATCAGCGAGATTGTGGACCTGCATCAGCTCGATCGGGTCCTTACCAATGTGGTCAAACGAGCGATCGATCTGGGCCCGCGCTGCCGCAGGAACAGCCGCACCACCGCCGCGTGGCGCGACGTTGACTTTGGTGGCCCAGAATAGCCCGTCGGTTAGCCCCAAGTCCTGCACAATCTGACCGGCGACTTCCTCCGATGCACCGTAACCGGGCGCGGTGTCGAAGACGCTACCACCGTTGTCCACCAAGGTCTGAAAAACTCCTTTCAACGCCGTGACGTCTTCACTTTGGGCAACCGTCTGGAAGGTCGCCGAACTGCCGAGACCCACGACTGGAATCTCCTCCCCGGACTTCGGTATGGCACGCTTGATAATTGGACCACGGTCCTGACCCACAACAAAACCACCTGGCAAGGCGCAGGTTGCGCCCGCCATGCCCGTGTATTTAAGGTAATCACGCCGTGTCAGCATCTAGACCTCTTCATGTATCTCGCTCAATTCATAAGCCTAAAACATTTTTCTAAAGGCAGCATTAAATGAGTAACTGCGTTCCATTTGAGGGCCATTCAGGTTCTGTTTAAGAGGTACTGCTA
>CAZWEW010000066.1:0-11184 GCA_964633055.1 uncultured Woeseia sp.
CTTGCCCTTTTTCTTGGTCTTCTCCCTAGCCTTTTCCTTGGCCTTGCGATCCTTCGTGTCCTGCTCCACTTTTTCGACACGGGCGCGCTCCTCTGCAGCAGCTTGAGAAGCCTTTTCCGCTACTTCGCGAGCTTCTTCCTCAGCCTGTTTCTTTACCTCCTCCTCGCGGCGTTCGGCCTCTTCTGCTGCACGGACCACCTCTTCCTTCTCGGCTTTGAGGCGTTCTTGTTCGAACTGTTCCGCCTCGACCTGCTCCTGTTCTTCTTGGCGTTGGCGATCCAGTGCCTCCTGCTTTTCCTGTGTTTCCTGCTCAAGTACATCACGCTTGATGTACGTGCGCTTGCGACGTACTTCCACATTCACGGTGCGCGAACGACCCTGAGCCCCTGACAATCTGAGCTCAGACTGTGATTTGCGGCGCAGCGTAATACGGCGGGGTGCACCCGGGGACGACGTGTCGTCCTGCCCGTGGGCCCGTCTCAGGTGCGTCAGGAGCTCGAGCTTTGCATCCTCGCTGATCCAATCTTCTGCGCCGGCAACCTTAATGCCGGCCTCATCTAGCTGCGAGAGCAGCTTATCGACCGACACTTTCAGTACTTCGGCAAATTGTGTGACGGTAACGTCAGCCATACCTGAACTCCGTGATTCCTCGTTTACGCCTGCTCAGTCTGCTCGGTCGATTCCGGATGTTCCGCTTCGAACCAGACGGCACGTGCTTTCATAATCAACGCCGCAGCTTCCTCCGCGTCCATTTCGTTGATCTCAAGCAGCTCGTCTGTTGCAAGCTCCGCCAGATCTTCCCGGGTCACGACACCTTCGCTCGCCAGTTTGAACGCGAGACCCTTCTCCATGCCTTCCAGACTCAGCAGATCTTCCGCCGGCTCTGCCTCGTCGATCTTCTCTTCCTGCACGATAGCTTGTGTCAACAGCACGTCGCGCGCTCTGTTTCTGAGCTCATCGACAATATCTTCATCGAATTCCTCGATTTCGATCAATTCCGAGGCTGGCACGTATGCGACTTCCTCTATCGTTGAAAAACCTTCCTGAACCAAGATCAGTGCAACTTCCTCATCGACATCGAGCTGCTTCGAGAACAACTCGATCATCTCGCGCATTTCGGCCTCGCTCTTCTCCTCGGCATCAGTCTCGGTCATGACGTTGAGCTCCCAGCCCGAAAGTTCGCTCGCGAGCCGAATATTCTGGCCGCCCCGGCCAATGGCCTGAGAAAGTTTGTCCTCGTCAACCGCAACATCCATGCTATGTGCTTCTTCGTCTACGACGATAGAGACAACTTCCGCAGGTGACATGGCATTAACCACAAACTGCGCGGGATTTTCGTTCCAGAGAATGATGTCCACTCGCTCCCCTGCAAGCTCATTGGAAACTGCCTGGACGCGGGAACCTCGCATACCGACACAGGCACCAACAGGGTCAATTCGGTTGTCGTTACTCTTGACGGCGATCTTCGCCCGAAGACCCGGGTCGCGAGCAGAGCCCAGAATGTCGATGAGACCTTGACCGACCTCCGGCACTTCGATTTTGAACAACTCGACGAGAAATTCCGGCGAGGTACGTGTCATGAACAATTGTGGTCCACGAGGCTCCGAGCGAACTTCTATCAATAGCGCCTTCATGCGATCGTGAGGGCGTACCGGCTCACGCGGGACCATCTGCTCACGGGAAACGAATCCCTCAGCATTGCCGCCAAGATCAATATAGACACCATTGCGATCCACGCGTTTGACGAGGCCGGACAGCATTTCCCCCTCCCGCCCTTCAAATTCTTCGACCACTTGCTCCCTCTCGGCCTCACGCACTTTCTGCACGATGACCTGCTTTGCCGTTTGTGCTGCAATGCGACCAAATTCGACCGACTCCATCGGGACTTCTACATACCCACCCGGTTCCGCGCTTTCATCCACATCAACCGCGTCGATCATTCTCAATTCCTGATCCGGAATTTCGAGTTCGGTGGACTCATCCTCAAAAACCAGCCAACGTCGGAACGTGTTGTAGTCACCCGACTCACGGTCAATGGCAACACGCACATCGATATCTTCCCTGTGACGTCGACGGGTCGCCTGCGCAAGTGCTGCCTCGATTGCTTCGAAGATGATCTCTTTTTCCACGCCTTTCTCATTCGAGACTGCGTCGACCACCATCAGAATCTCTTTACTCATTGCCTCGTCACTCCAATGTGGCTACCGCGATTGCAGCTGCGGTACCAACCTGGCCGATTCGATCGTCGTCAGCGGTAAGCTGTACGACTGACCATCAACCTCTATTTCGATCTGTTTCTCGTCCGCCGACTTCAGTGCACCTTTGAAATTTCGGCGACCTTCAAGCGGGAACCTCAACTTCACCCGCACGTCCTCGCCCATGAATCGCTCAAAATGCGCAGGTTTTGTCAGCGTTCGATCAAGACCGGGCGATGACACTTCCAGCGTGTAATGCCCCGACAGCGGATCCTCTACGTCAAGAATTGCGCTAACCTGGTGGCTTACCGTTTCGCAATCCTCAATATCGACACCGTCCACCTTATCGAGATACACGCGCAGCATCCCGTCCCGACCACCCAGCTTTAGTTCGAGATCGACCAGTTCGTAACCAAGCCTCTCAATAGCCGGCTCCAACAACTTGACCAAAGCATCTCTAGACACGTCAAACCACTTTAATAAAAACTATTAATTCTTTGTTTTAAAAATAAAAAATGGGCATCAAGCCCATTCATTTTCTTCGCAAAATCATCCTACTTACAACAAAAAACCCCTTATCGGGGCCTTTTCTGCGAAGACTCTGGCTGCGCGGCGTCCTACAATCTGTCGCGACTTTGGCGCGCGATTATACGGCAATCATCCGAACCTGTGCAACGGCGAGGCAAGTCTCCCCGCAGCCAGTCCGTGACCCGGGCACATCTAGTCTAGAATATGGATGTGGCGAATATTAACCAATATCACCAAAGCGGTCGGCTTCCTCGCCTACTAAAATGGGGCCAAATCATTGTGCTGACACTGACACTTTTAGCACTCTGCATTGTGCTGTACAGGCAATATGGCTTGCCCATATCTGAACAACGCCAGCCCATCCCCGTTCGGATACCTGTTGGCAAGCCCCTGCTGGAGCCTGATCGCCCAGACCTGATTGGAGATCCGGGAATTGCAAACGAGGAAAATGACGATACACGAGCATCGACCCCCAATGAGTAGTCTCGATATCGATGCAGGACTTTATTCACGACATGGCCGATTGATGCCTGTGGTATAGAATCGTGCGATCCTGGCCGGAATCCGAACGCCGACTCAATCAACGGCTGTCACTCCCACTAGGACAGATGCCAACTCATGATTGAATCCCACATACCTAGCATGCATCCGCAAGGGCCGGGATCGTTTTCTTCAACATCAAGTACATATAGAGATAAACGATCATTGCCACGATAGACGCGATTCCACACATAATAAACACTCCATCATAACCAAGTCCGTAACCGAGAATGGTGGCCGCAATGTTCGGCCCCAGAAAATTTCCCAGGCCCTGAGCAGCAGGGATCATTGCCGGAAATCTTCCGGAATGATCGATATTCGCCAGGGTTGCGTCCTGGTAGACATCAATGAATATCCAGAAGAAGTTGAAGAAAAACATGCTGAGGGCCACGGTGAGGTTGGTGATGCCGAACACGAGCATGACCACGATCGCTGCCTGCAAGACCAGAGTTACGAACAGTGGTTTCGCAAGTCCGTATCGGTTACTGAGTAACACCGCAAATAGGCAACCTATGACCGAAAAAACGGACGAAACCCAGAGCATGCTCGCGACCCACTCGGACGACGCATCAGTGTTAACGGTGGAAAGCTCGATATAGGTCCAGTAGGCACCAATACCAATATAGGTAATGGCGATTGCAGCCACTACAAGCCAGGGTACGTAGGCAGGCACGTGCCTGCGCTCGGTATAACGGCTCCCACCGAGATCTTCCGCCTCAATTTCGACGTCCATCGACTTGTCCGCCGGACTCCTCGGCAACCAGGACAGGAACAGCAGACCAATGACATAGAGAATGATGAACAGGATATAAATGGCTTCAATCGACAGGTAAGGCAAGAATTTAAGCTCCGCCCCCTGGGAGCCCGCGAAAAAGAAAATCTCCAAACTAAAAGCAAATGACGGCCGCGAATGTCCGGCAATCGTTGCAATAGCGACCCCGGTATAGACACCACTTCCGATGCCCGCGAGAAATCGGAGCCAAACGGTAGCGTCATACCCCTTGTAGACAATACACAGCCCGTTCATGGCTATTGCAAAAAGGGCCGCCACTACCGCCATGTGGCGTCGATCGACGGTTGCGACAAACTGTGCGGCGATTAATGCGCCAAGGGAGAATCCACCCAAGTCTGCCCCGGCCACACGGCCAACCTCAATCTCGGAGAAGCCCTGGTATTCCACCCACGATGTACTAAGGACAGGCAGGCCAACCATGACTGCATAGCCGACGAGAGCCATGTAGATGCCGATCGACAGCGACTTCCAATGGTCAAATATCGTCTGTTGATTTAAGAGGCGGGTGTCGCCACTGGTCATGATACCGAGTCACCCAACTCAGCCATGCATTCATCAAATGCATCCAAGAATGATTCTGCATTTTCACGAGAAAATACAAGCGGCGGCCGGATCTTCAGGACGTTGTTGTACTTGCCCGAATAGGATGTCAGAAATCCTTTATTCTTGAGTCGATCAGATATCTCGAGGGTCAACCTAGCATTCGGCTCCTTGCTGTGACTATCCCTGACCATTTCGACACCAAGGAAAAGTCCGTATCCCCGTGTATCGCCGATAACATCGCTACCTGCTGCCCGATTTTTCAACTCCCTGGTAAGCCAGTTGCCCACTTCGGCGGCGGTGGCGACAAGGTTGAGTCGTTCGATCTCATCGAGCACCGCCATGCCAACCGCGGCTTGCAGCGGTGACGCTGCGGTGGTGTTGAAATAGTCTTTCTCGGCCCGAAACGCATCAACAAGGTTCTTGCTCGTCGCGGCCGCAGAAATCGGCAACCCGTTACCCATCGGTTTACCCGTCACCGCAATATCCGGAATAAACCCGGTGGCTTCATAGCCCCACCAGTGTCCTGTCCGACCGTAACCAGCCTGCACTTCATCCGAGATCACCAAACCACCTTCCCTGTGGGCAAGGTCTGTGACTTTCTGCATGAATCCGTCAGGAACGTCCGGCGGGCCTTCATTTGCGAAGATCGAGCACATGATGAGTGCCGCAAAACCCTGTCCTTCCGATTTCAGGCTATCAATGCTATCCGCCACCCTGCCCAGGTAAACATCACACAAAGCCTCCTCTCTCAACCCGGCCTTCAGGGGGCGGTAGAGTTCGGGAAAGGGAAATGCACGAATCTCCCCAGTACATGGCGGATCCTCACCCAGATAACTCATCGAGGCGACAAGTTCTGTGTTGCCGTGATACGTGGAGTCGGTGCAGATAATGCCACGACTGCCCGTTGCGAGCCTGGCAATCTGCAGGGCGATTTCGACAGCCTCGGTACCACTGCAACCGAACACCGCGCTCTCTATTCCATCGTGATAGAGCCCGGTCAACCTCTCCGCGAACGCGACAATGCCTTCGTGGAGGTACCTGCTGTGCGTATTTAGCGTAGCCTGCTGATTAGCCATTGCCCGAACGACCGCCTCGTTAGCATGACCGACGACAGGCACATTGTTGTACATGTCGACGTATCGCCGCCCATCACTGTCAAACAGATACACGCCCTCGCCTCTTACGATCTCAAGGGGCTTGTCATAGAAAAGTTCCGCGCCGGCTCCAAGCGCAATATCTCGCCGTCGTTGCAGCGAATCCTCACTCATCACTTCTTCCCACATAAAACCGACGGATTGTTTTCGGACTGAATGGAAACTCACGCCATATTCCGACTTTAGTTGGTGGCAAAATCGTCATTTCTCTCTTCCGTTGTACCTTAACCCCCACACTATTTGATCGTTACCAGAACAAACTCCAACGGCGAATCACCGGAATTGCCGACATCATGTGTCTCGCTGGTACCCGCGCCCTCGATCCAGACAGCGGAACCGGGGAATACTGCCTTCGATAAACCCTGTACCTGATCTCCGCGCCGTTCTGATCGAGTACCACCTTTGGTGTAAATGACGATCTGTCGTCCCGTGTGAACATGCGGGCCTGTCCACCACCCCGGTTCGAGGCGTACGCGCTGCACGATCATGCGTTCATTTTCGATTAACAAATCCACAAAAGCGTCGGAAAATGACTGGTCGCCATGCCCAGCGCCATCGGCAATCGGCCCTGCCTTCTTCAGGGTGACGTAGATCAGGTCTATGGGCGTATCGCCGGTATTGCCGGATTCATGCCCCGCACTCAGCGGAATGGGATCCATCCAACCCACTTCGCCATCCGGGCTGGCAATACCCCAGTACTCGATTTCACCGCCAAGTCTTCCGGACCACTCTCCTCCCATGATATGAACATAGATCTGATTGCCGGGATGGCTGTGGATGCCTTCCCATTCGCCTGCCGGAACCCAAAGCCGCTGCAGAACAACAAATTCATTCGTCAACACGACCCGACCATCGGGATTTTCAAGGTTCGGATAGTGCAGCAGGAATGGCCTGTCATCTTCCGACACCGGCACTGACCAGACGCTGTCCTGGGCACTGACCGTGGCAGCGGTCACAAACAAGGCTGTGACGATGCAGGGTTTTCGAAAAAGAGTCATAACCAATTACTCCGACAAGCTCAAAACTCGAGCCGGACACTGGCGTAGAAATCTGCCGCTGCCAAGCTCTCCCAATCCACCTTAATACCTAGCCCGGGCCCATCCGGCGCGATGATCTTCCCTTTGTCCAGCAGAATGCCATTCCTCATTCCGAATTCGAAAGCATTCTTCGGCATCGGTGCTTCGAAGTATGGCGTTCGCTCATTTGCAAGCATCAGATGGAGATTGGCCGCCTGTGCCAGCGAATGGCCCCAGCTTTGAATCTCGACCGGCAACCCGGCCTCATTGGTAATTCGCAGAAGTTCGAGCGCTGGAGAGATTCCGCCAACCACGGTTGCATCGAACCTGCCAGCGTCCCAAGCTCCGAACCCGATCGCTCTGCTCATGTATTCAACAGAATAGTAAGTGTATCCGGCCGGAATGATCTGGATACCGAGGTTACTCCTGAGCTCCGCGTATTGCGCCAAAAGCGCGTCGTCGACAGGGCCCTCGAGCAACGTAAACTGCCCTTCTTCCATCTGCTTGCCAAGCCGGAATGCATCATCGATCTCGTATACGTTCTCAAGATCGATCATGAAGAGAAATGGCGTATCACGAAAGGTCTGCTGGGTGAGTACCACGAGCGCCAGATCGAGCTCGATCTGACCCCAGACATGATATTTAAACATCGTGAAACCGAGCTCCGCATACTCTTGTACGGCTTCGACATACTCGGGAAGTGTTTCATAAAAAGGGAGGCTCGCGTATGCCTCAATCGAATCTCGTTTTGTCCCCAGCAATTCATAGAGCGGTCGATTTATTTTGCGTGCAGCCAAGTCCCACAACGCAATATCGATACTGGCACGAACGGTGTCACTCAGGTCGGGTCGGGCCAGTATCAGATGGCTTCGAATCTCAACGGGATCAAGTGACCTGGCAGCAACGAGTTCCGCGGCAGCGCTCTGGAGCTCCTTCAGGTGTTCGTCGCTGTGGGGGCCCTGGTAATACGTATCAACCCCGGATACGCCCTCGAAGCCATCCGCTGTCTTGATTCGCAAAATATTGTTGACCTCTCGCCAGGCCCCTTCCTGTCCGGAGTAACGGGCTGTCGTGTTCTCCATGCCAACAGCATGGATATCCAGGCCAACAATCCTAGACTTGTCGGAGTAGCGAAATGCCGACTCGTATTGGACTGTAGGCTCTTCTGTAAAAGAGGCAAGGAGCTCCAATGCCCTTGAGGATGATGGGTCAGCGAATGCAGAGGGTGGGGAGTACGTAACCAGCATATAACTTACGATGAGCGTCGATCGGACAAGACTATGTCGACTCTGCAGATTCACATGCAACTCCTTTCCACCGAAGGAACGCGAATGATACCTTTGTGCTTCCAGAGATAGTAACCCCGGATTAATGGATAAATTTCATGCTACGGTGCGCTTGAACAACCACCCGCGGATCGGACTGACCGATTGATGAAAAATTACGATGCTATCGTCATTGGCGCTGGTCATAACGGCCTGACCAATGCAGCCTACCTCGCAAAATCCGGTCTTCATGTCCTCTGCCTAGAAAAAAACGACTACATTGGCGGCGCAACAGCCAGTCGCAGTCTGTTTGATGACCGACTCTATTCGAACTGCTCTTATGTCTGCAGCCTGCTGCGCCCCGAGATTTATCGAGATCTCGAGCTATCGCGCCACGGTTTACAGATCATCCCGTATGACGGGGATACGATTCTTATGGAGAACGGTGACCATTTTGGTCACTACGCCGATGAAGAAGTGCTCTATCGCGAGATGTCGCGCTTCTCACGAAGTGATGCGGACGCCTATGAGCGTTACTCTGCGGATACCATGCGGCAATGTAAGTTCATTCGTGAGTTTCTTTTGCGGACCCCGCCTGATCCCTCATCGTTCAAGCCGCGCGACCTGAAAGAACTGGCTTTCCTCGGCGCCCGTTTTTTCGAACTAGGCGAACAGTTCATGTACGACACGATTCGCTTCTGGACCATGAGCATCGCCGAATACCTCGACGAATACTTCGAAACCGACGTTATCAAGGCAGCTTTGTCAGGCGGCGGCATTCAAGGCACCGCGCTCGGTATCCATTCACCCGGAACGTCCTATGTCCTGCTACATCATGCAATGGGTGACGTTGACGGCAACATGGGTGCCTGGGGCTACGCACGAGGCGGCATGGGAGCCGTCGCCGATGCGCTGGGCAACGCGTTCCAGTCTTACGGGGGTGAACTACGAGCCAGTGCAGGCGTGGAGCAGATTACGGTCAGAAATGGGAAAGTGACTGGCGTGGCACTCACAACTGGTGAAGAAATACACGCCAAAATCATTGTGTCCGCATTAGACGTAAAAAACACGTTCCTGCGTTGTATGGATAGAAACGACCTAGATGAGGATTTCTACCGTCGCGTGGAGAACTTCAAGAGCAGAGGCTCATCCGGAAAACTTAATATTGCCCTCGGCGGCATGCCAACATTTTCTGCACTTTCAAAAGACAGCCCACTCCTCCGGGGCGATATCCACTTCATCGACTCGATGGAGCGCCTGGAACGTGCCTACGACGACTGGAAGGACGGCACCTGGTCGAAGGATCCATATGTCGACCTAGTATTCCCTACCCTGCACGACCCGACCATGGCGCCACCCGGCAAACATTATGCAAGCTGCTTTATCCAGTATTGCCCGGCAAGGATCGAAGGTCGCGACTGGACGGAAGAAGAACGTGAGCAGTTTGGACAAACGATCATTGACCAGATTGCCGAATACAGCCCGGATTTCAAAAGCCTAATCGAACACGTCGAGATCCGCACGCCAGCCGTTATAGAAGACGAGATCGGCATTACGGAAGGTAATATCTTCCACGGTGAACTGACAATGGATCAGCTCTTGTTCAACCGGCCGATTCCAGGTTACGCCCAGTATCGCGGCCCCGTTGGCGGCATGTACCTGTGTGCGTCAGGCAGTCACCCTGGTGGTGGCGTCATGTCGGCACCGGGATGCAATGCCGCGCGAGAGATTCTCATCGACCTCAAGCGAGCGGACATTACCCCCGTTAATTTTGGGGACGACTGAATCAGAGCTGCTGACGGCTTACTTGCCGCGCGACGACAGCACGCCAGACGCTTCGATCACTTCCGCGGAACGACTGGCGCCCTGGGCTGCTGCCATAACATGAACGCCACTAACACCCGGCATCTCCTGGCAAGCCTGGATCAGTTCGACGCCTACTTTCAGACCTTCCGCCGCCTCGTCATCAGCGTCATCCAAGCGCTTGATCGTCTCCTCTGGAACCGTTACGCCGAATAGGTTCTCGTTCATCCAGCGCGCCGATCTTGCCGATGCAATCGGACCGACTCCGACAATCAAAAATGTTTTATCAAGCACGCCAAAATCCTCGAGACGGTCAAGATAACGTTTCAACACATCCGGCTCAAAACAAAACTGCGTTTGTACGAACTGAGCTCCCGATTCAATCTTTTCGAGCAACCCTTTGGGCTTCCATTCTGCAGGAGGATCGAATGGTGCGTCGGCTGCCCCGACAAAAAGGGAGGCCGACGTTGACAGACCCCGTCCAGAGGCTGTCTTTCCTTCTCCTGACAATCCCTGAGCCAGTTCGATGATGTTGCCACTATTGAGGTCGAAAACAGGTTTAGCATCCGGTTCGTCACCTGTCTTCGGGTCGTCGCCTGTTAGCGCGAGCAGGTTGTGAATGCCCAATGCAGAGGCGCCAATCAGGTCGGCCGCAATTGCAATGCGGTTGCGGTCTCGACACGTCATCTGCAGGACCGGCTCGATGCCATCCTGCACGAGCAACGCCGAAACGGCGAGGCTCGACATTGCTACTCGCGCCCCTGCTCCGTCTGTCACGTTGACGGCATCAGCGATCCCTTTCAATGGCTGTGCCTGCCGCAAAATATCGTCCGGATTTGCCGTGAGTTTCGGCGTGATTTCGGCGGTCACAACGAATTTCTTTTCGTCGAGTAAAGACTGCAGAGTCCCTATTGTGGGCATCCCCTCCGACATAGCGATTTGGCCTCCCTGTTCTAGAGCAATCTTGACGAGCCGCTGAAGCTTTGTGTTGTCATTGCAAACGCACTCATTAATACCTTAATGATTCATATATTAATAAATAATGGGACGCCGTCAAGGCAAACAAGGACGATAATCTGTGAATAATTCAGGCGCCGGAAGATAAAATGCATTCCCGCACATTCAAAAACGGGATCTCTAGAACTGTCACCTGACATGCCCTAACCTGACATATGACATGTCGACTGCACATCAGAAACTCGGTGTCAGCGACCGTATTGGTATCGGGTCAGAGTGATAGCAAACAGGAGGAACAGAAAAAGCAGACTGGGTTGACCTCCACCGCCCGAAGCCAAAGCCGGTGGTGTGGAAGGTGGTGGTGTCGGTAAATTGCCCAGCAGCAACTGC
>CAZWEW010000067.1:0-3202 GCA_964633055.1 uncultured Woeseia sp.
AGCGTAGGATACGCTGGTCCGGGTAGGAACCGTGTAATGCTTACGGATTTACCTGGCATCGGGATATCTCGCCCTAAGACGTGTCCAGTAGGCGTTGAGTTCCCGCTTGACAACCGGTGCGAGCAGGTAGAGTCCGAGCACATTCGCGAGGGCCATCGCGAATACCATCGCGTCGGAGAAATCGAGGATGGCGCCGAGCTGTGTCGTACAGCCGAGAACGACGAACAGGCAGAAAATCGTGTTGAAGATTGTTTTGGTCCAGCGGTTCGAACCGAAGAGATAGATACATCCCTCTAGCCCGTAGTATGACCACGAGATCATCGTCGAGTAAGCAAAAAGCATGATGATGATGGCAAGCACGTACGGGAACCAAGGGATGACGCTCGCGAATGCACTAGACGTCAATTCCACACCGCTAATCGTGCCGTCTGAAACCATTCCGGGCTCGTACACAGTGACCGTAATCAGCAGCGCAGTTGTCGTGCAGACGATGACGGTGTCGATGAAAGGCTCCAGCATCGCGACGTAACCTTGGCTGACCGGCTCCCGGGTTTTAACTGCTGCATGCGCGATCGACGAGGAGCCAATGCCGGCCTCGTTCGAAAATGCGGCACGGCGGAAGCCGAGCACCAGGACCGCGATAACACCACCCGTGACGCCCTCGGGGCTGAACGCGTTGCTGACAATCGCGTAAATAGCCCATGGTACGTCGGCATAGTTGGCGCCGATGACGATGACTGCCGTCAGCAGGTACAGTATCGCCATGAACGGTACGAGCCTCGACGTCACGCGTGCGATGCTGCGGATGCCACCGACGATAACGAGCGCGACAAGCCCCGCGAGCACGGCACCAAACAGCCAGCCGCGTAAGGCAAAGAAACTGTCCGAACCACCCGTGACATTGACCATCTGTACGTAGGCCTGGTTCGCCTGGAACATACAGCCGACACCGAGGCAGCCGATGACAATGCAGATCGCGTAGTACCAAGCCATTGTCTTGCCGAGTCGCGGCAGGCCGCATTCGGCTAGCCCTTTGTCGAGGTAGAACATCGGGCCACCCGATACCGATCCATCCGGGTTCTCTTGGCGGTACTTGGTACCCAGAGTGCACTCGATGAATTTCGAGGCCATGCCGAGAAACCCAGCAACGATTAGCCAGAACGTCGCACCTGGCCCGCCGATGGAGATCGCGACAGCGACGTGCGTAATGTTGCCGACACCAACAGTGCCAGAGACTGCCGTTGTCAGTGCTTGGAAGTGTGAAACTTCGCCCGGTTCGTCTGGATCGTCATAGACACCGCGTGTGACGCGAATCGCATGCATGAAACCGCGGACATTGATGAAACGGAAATAAAGGGTAAAAGCGAGTGCGCCGATGATGAGCCATAGCACGATGAGTTGTAATTCTGACTCACCGACCGAGACCGAGTAAAAAACGAAGTCAGACATCGCCTTGGCGATCGGCCGAAAGGCTTGGTCGATCGTCTCATCGAGACTGAGAGCGCGGGCCTGATCTGGTAAACACAGTAATCCGGCGGCCGCGATCCTCTGTAGTAGGCGGATGCTTGACATTGATATCGACTGGAGGATAGTCGTGCCTGCATTATAGGATCATTGATGCCAGCGAATAAACCATCCCCTGCTGCTAAATTTGAGAGGTGCGGCTTCTTCGCCGGGCTGCTGGCACTGGTAGTGCTGGTAATTACGGCCCCCGCGATAGCCGCCGGAGACGCACTGACGATCTATACCGCGCGGGAGATCATCACAATGGATCCGTCGTTGCCACAGGCCAGTGCCGTGGCCACGATGAATGGCCGAATTGTTGCTGTCGGCGACATCGATTCGATGTCGGCATGGACGTCGACGCACGATTACGTGGTCGACGATCGTTTTGCGGATAAGGTGCTGGTGCCGGGGCTCATCGACAATCACCTGCACCCATTCCTTGCTGCCATCATCCTCAACACGACATGGATAACGCCGCACGAGTGGCGGTTGACCGGCTTGGTGGTGCCAGCGACGCAGACGCCCGCTGACTACCTTGACCGGGTTCGAAATGCGATCGCAATGGATCCGGATTCGACGGAGCCGTTCATCACTTGGGGCTACCACGAACTCTGGCACGGGCCGTTGCGGCGCAACGATCTCGACGCCATCTCGGATTCGCGGCCGATCATCCTCTGGCAGCGCTCGTTCCACGAAATTATTGTCAACACGCCCGCACTCGAATGGCTCAATTTTGATCCTCAGACAGACGAGGTTCCAATCGATTCGGATTTTGATACCGGAGTGTTCTCCGAACGCGGTCTCATGGCCGCGGTCGCACGACTGACGCCGTATTTCTTCGCGCCCGAGCGGCTTGCGTACGGCTTAGACCGGCTTCGTGAGATCGCGCACCATGGTGGGATCACTACACTTGCCGACATGGGTGTGGGCATGTACCTCGGACTCGAGCAGGAAATGTCATTGCTCGGGCAAGCGTACGACAATGAGGCTACACCGTTCAGGCTCATGCTCATACCGGTTGCCACCGCGCTCACCAGTATGGTTAGCAACGATGTTGATGCGTTGCTTAGCGGGCCGTCGACACGGCGGATTCGCCTGGACAAGCACGTCAAGTTGCTCGCTGATGGGGGCTTTTTCGCACAAAACATGCGCATGAATTTCCCGGGGTATACCGACGGCCACGAGGGAAAATGGCTCATGAAGCCTGAACAACTTTACCGGGTGGCCGAGAGCTTCTGGAACCGAGGCTACCAGGTGCACGTGCACGTCAACGGCGACGAAGGCATGGATGTAACGCTCGGTATCCTGAATCGTCTGCTCGATAAAAAGCCGCGCTTCGATCACCGCTTTACACTGCATCACGTGGGTTTTGCGACGAATGACCAGTTGCGTCGGGCGGCCCGCCTCGGTGTCGTGATTTCAGCGCAGCCGAATTACATCTGGGCACTCGGCGATAAGTATGCGGAACACGGGCTTGGCGCTGATCGGGCGTCACAGATGTCACGTATTGGCGCAATGATTCGTAATGGCATCCCGACGTCGCTGCATTCGGATTTCACAATGGCACCGGCGGCGCCGCTGACGCTGGCGTGGATAGCCGCCAATCGCATCACTGCCGAGGGCACGCGGATGGCACCGGTCGAGCGCATCAGCGTCGATGAAGCGCTGCGTGCCATAACGATCGATGCTGCGTTCG
>CAZWEW010000067.1:3212-11039 GCA_964633055.1 uncultured Woeseia sp.
TTCGCGCTCGGGCTTGAGCAGGAGATTGGTAGTATCGTGGCTGGCAAGCGTGCCGATTTCACGGTGCTGGAGAAAAATCCGCTCAAGGTCGGTGTGGAGCGACTGAGAGACATTCCTGTTTGGGGCACTGTGTTTGAGGGACGCGTGTATTCTCTCGAGAAGCATTAATCAAGAGCGACTATGAATAACAGAGCATTCTATGGATTGGCACTGTCTGCCGTATTGCTGGCAGGTTGCCAGGGTAGTAACGAGCATGAAGATGTCGCCGATATCGTTTTTGTCGGTGATCACATCATTACGATGGATGCCGATAATACCGGCGCGACCGGGGTGGCCGTGCGTGGCGACACGATCGTTGCGATCGGCGATCGTGACGGGATGATGGCGATGGCAGGAGAGGGCGCGCGTGTTGTGGAGCTCGGTGACAGGGCACTCGTGCCGGGTTTCATCGATAGCCATGGGCACGCGGGTTTTCAGGCCCGCATAATGGATTTTGTCAACCTGTCGTCGCCACCCGTCGGCACCGCCGAGAATATCGACGATGTCGTGGCGTTACTCGATGCGCACGTTTCGGCCAAACCGCCAGCCGAAGGGGAATGGGTGATTGGCTATGGTTATGACGATTCCCTGCTCGCCGAGAATCGCCATCCTGAACGCGATGATCTCGACAGGGTTGCCACTGATCTTCCGATATACATCATGCACGTGTCTGGACACCTGGGCGCTGTCAATTCGGCGGCACTTGGAGCTGTCGGTATTGATGCCGA
This sequence comes from uncultured Woeseia sp., assembly GCA_964633055.1. Lineage (GTDB taxonomy): Bacteria > Pseudomonadota > Gammaproteobacteria > Steroidobacterales > Woeseiaceae > SZUA-117. The sequence goes on from CAZWEW010000067.1 coordinate 3,980, forward strand.
GTCTGTGGATCCTCCTGGCGGTGTTATTCGCCGACGTCCAGGTACGATGGTGCCAAACGGTGTACTGGAGGAAAAGGCCGCATCAGGCGTCATGTCCCAACGCCTCGGTGCAGTGACGGGCGAGCGCTTCGAGGATAGATTGCGCGAGATGGTGGACCTATATGCGGCCTACGGTATCACGACTATCCAGGACGGTTATACGTCGCCATTCGAAATTGCCGCGTTCCGGACTGCCGCGGCCCGCGCACCGTTCCGGGTGGATATTGCCGCATATCGCGGTGCAATCTCAATTTCGGCGGATGAGTTCGATTTGTTCCGTCACGACAATGACTATACTGACGGTTACCGTGTCGCCGGCGTCAAGTTCTCGCTCGATGGTTCGCCGCAGGGACGCACAGCATGGCTAACGCAGCCCTATACCGAAGGCCCCGAGGGCGCAGATCTGGATTACGTCGCTTATCCGACCGTGGAGCCAGACGAGTACAAACGGACGATGGCACCGCTTGTGAACAGGGGTGTCCCGCTGATCATTCATGCCAATGGTGATGCAGCCATCGACCTGATGATCGAGAGCGTTGCTGACGCCTTGGGTGATGGACCCGTGCCGGATCATCGCAGCGTCATCATCCACGCGCAGCTAATGCGTGCTGACCAGGTCGATCTTGCTGCGGCGCTTGGCATCGTGCCGTCGTTCTTCTCGGCACACACGTTCTTCTGGGGTGATTGGCACCAGCAGAGTTTCGGCTCAGCGCGCGGTGAGAACATCAGCCCGACACGCTGGGCGATGGATAGGGACGTGCCATTCACAATTCACAACGATGCGCCTATCGTACCACCGGATATGATGCGGCTGATGTGGGCGACGGTTAATCGACAAACACGGAGCGGACAAGTCATTGGCCCTGAACAGCGGCTGACTGTTGAGGAAGCGTTGCATGCCATGACACTGGCCGGCGCGTATCAGCTGTTCGAGGAAGACACCAAAGGGTCGATCACTGTAGGCAAACGCGCCGATCTCGTCATACTGGGCGAGAATCCACTTGCAGCTGATCCCATGACGCTGAAGGACATCCAGATCGTCGAGACGATCGCAGGTGGACGAACGGTGTTTCTCAGGCGGTAGCCCGCAAAGTGGCCCGGCCCGCCGGGCGGCAAGAAGAGCCCATCGACGTGAATCCAAAAATGAGGCAGCGGTGCGGGAAGAAAAAGTGAAGGCTCAGGTACATCTGGGTAGCGATATTATCGATAACATCCTTTCGGCAGCGCGCGTACACAACGGGCGGCCTGTGTTCCCTGAGGGCCATGAACCGAGAATTCTTGCAGCGGCGAGAATGCTCGTCGATGAGGAGCTCGCCAAGCCCGTCATTTTGGGTGATGGCGCCGAAATTACCCGCGCAGCTTCATCGTCCGGTATCGCGCTGGCAGGAATCGATGTGATCGATCCCGCTTCGAGCCCCGAGTTGTCGGTCTATACCGAGTCATATCTGCAGACTCGGCTTGGCAGTAAGCCGGGTGTTGCGGCACGGCTCGTGAAGAAGCCGTTGTTCTTTGCGGCGGCAATGGTAAGGGTCGGTCATGCGGATGCGATGATCGCCGGTGCCGTGAACCCGACAGCTCGTGTAATCGAAGCGGGGAAAATGGTGATCGGGCTCAAGTCCGGCGTGAAGACACCATCCAGTTTTTTCCTGATCACGATACCATCTCGCGCCGGGGTGCCAGCATATAACCTGATCTTTGCCGACTGCGCGCTTAACATCGATCCAACGGTAGAGGAACTCGCTGACATCGCTCAGGCATCGGCGGCGAGTGCGTCCAGATTGCTGTCGGAAGAGCCTCGAGTGGCGTTGCTGTCATTTTCGACCCACGGTAGCGCGCGTCATCCTGCTGCTGAAAAGGTTGCGCAGGCGACGGCCATCGTCCGCGAGCGGGTACCGGGAGTTGCGTTCGATGGTGAACTGCAGGCGGACACGGCGCTTCTCGACCGAATCGCGGCAGAGAAATGTCGCGAGCCGAGCGATGTTGCAGGTAACGCGAACGTGCTCATATTCCCCGACCTGGCGTCAGGTAATATCGCCTATAAGCTCGTACAACACCTTGCCGGTGCACGCGCTATAGGTCCTTTTTGCCAGGGTTTTGCGGGTCCGCTGTGCGACCTGTCGCGCGGCGCCTCAGTGGAGGACATAGTGACCGCGACCGCGGTTACGCTCGTACTGGGCTAGTCAGGAAAATTGATTCTTGCGTAATCGATTGAGTTTGAAGTGTGGGTTTTTGGGCTCAGGGTTTTAAGTGCAGGGGTCGGAAGATCAAATCTTCTCATCCCGACCAATTTTCATTTTTAATCAGACTGTTATTTGGATGTGGCAACGCGTATGAATTCTTCGACATCTGGCCGATTAACAGGCTTGGCCAATAAGCTTACGGTCAATACCAACCCTGCATTCGTCACAAAGCCCAACAACCCGGCATGTAAACCATATGGAGATTGTTCTAGAAAGGTGTAATAAGCCGTGATAGATACACCTGCAATCAGACCAGCTAATACACCGTGTTTGGAAGTCTTCTGCCAAAGGAACGCGGCTAATACACCCGGCAGTAACTGCACCAGGGCACCGAAAGCAACCAAAACCAAGGATAAGATCGACTGTGGTGGATTCAATGCTAACAAGTAACAAATCATGAAAACTAAAAAGACGATTAACCGTGTTAGTTTCACCTGCTTTTTTTCGTCAGGAACAATTGTTACATAATTGAGGTACAAGTCTTTTACTGCAATTGAAGCGATTGTATGTAAAACATTAGCGCCAGTTGACATCGATGCTGCTAATGCACCCGATAAAACAATCCCGATCAACCAAGGAGAAATATCTGCTATAGCTATTAGCTCGAACATGATCTGATCTGGATTATCCAACGAATCAATAATGAGAATCCCAGCGAAGCCAACCAAAAGCACGGGAAGAATTAGCAAACTATAAAGTGGAAAGAACATAATAGATTTTTTCAAGGCATCGTCTGTTCGAGCTGCGTAGGCTCGATTGAACAAATGCGGCCACATGGTCATACCCATAACTGTTACTGCAATTGCACTGGAGTAAGCAGCCCAAGGCATCGCCTCATTATTGCCTGGAATTGTTAAATAATGTGGAGCCTCGACAGCTAGTCGAGAAAACATATTCCCAACTCCACCATAAAACTTCAGGGGGATTAGAAACCCCACTGTTGAAGCGGCAACCAGCATCACTGAGCCCTGTACTACAGTCGTCCAGCCAATACCATGTAAACCACTCGTAAAGGTATATGCCAATACAACGACAAATGCTAAAAACGCACCCAACCAAAACGGGATTACACCGGCAGTCGCTGCTGAAAAAAGATAGCCGGAACCAACTATCTGGATAACTAAGTAAGGTAACAGGGCCACCACACCAATAAGTGAGACAACTGTAGACAGTGCACGGCTGCAATACCTGGCACCTAGCAAATCACCTTGAGTCAAAAAACCATAGTGACGGCCCAAGCGAGCAACACGTGTACCCAGCCACCACCATGGAATTAAAGCCAGAGAAAAAGATACCAATAAATATAATGCAGGCACACCGCGGGAATAAGCCCAGCCTGGTGCCCCAAGAAATGTCACGGAGCTATAGAATTCTGCGCCAATAATAAAAAATAAAACGACGAATCCCAAACTTCTGCCGCCGGCCAGAAAGACATCTAAAGAATTTTCGGCATCATTCCGGCGTCCTGCAATTCCAACAATCAAAACGACTACTAAATAGCTGACGGCAATGGACGCGACGATGAAAGAATCAGACACGTTACCTTAGCTCTGATGAGCGCGTTCAGAGAAATACAAGCCAACAACGCCAATAAATGTCATAAACGACCATGCCACAGCCCAGAAAATAAAAAATGGAAGTCCTAAAACCATTGGTTCGATATGATTCGCAAGCTCTGCGATAGGCCAAATATTTCCCAGAAAACAAACTAGGAAAAAGAAAGTGAAAAAGCCGTTTTTAAGCTTTGTATTCATGTATATGACGGCCGCAAAATTGCACGCTAAAAGTTATGTATATAAGTTCAGTCACCTATTGGCACACAATGGACTCATGACACCATTTCGAGGTTAACAATAATTGTTGATCACCATAAATTTTGCCGACCAGCTGCACACCGACGGGCAATCCACCGGTGCCAACATATCCTGGTATGTTGATTGTTGGAACATGCAACAAGGTCCATATTCGATTAAACACAGGGTCGCCTGTCGCTTCTAGTCCATACGGCGCTTCCCCAGGTGCACTCGGGGTTAACAAAGCATCATATTCCGCCATTATCGATGCAAAAGTCGTACGACATTGAGCTGCATATTCTTGCGCTTTAACGTAGCTGGAATAAGTACACTGCTTGCCTATATCTAATAACGTCAGCATTGATTCGCTTAACTGGTCGACATGGTTATGCAGTTCATACTCAAAATTCTGAACAGCTTCATAGGCCATGATATTTTTCTGCGCCTCCAGCAAATCTGTAAAAGATGAAGGCAAAGCAATTTCACTGACGCACGCTCCATTATCATCAAATTTTTGCATTGCTGATTCAATGGCATTAATCGTTTCAGTCTCTGCAAAGGCCCACTCATAAGTTTTACACATAGCAATTTTCGGTTTAGGTGCCGCTTTGGCGTCCAGTTGCACAAACGGTTTTTCCGTTAACGCCGCATGTACCAGTGCCAGATCTTCTGCAGACCGGGTCATCCATCCTAATGTAGATAAGGAATGAGAGAAGCCCTTTATTCCTTCAGGACTATGGAGTCCGAAAGTAGGTTTATACCCGAGAATTCCACAATAGGAGGCTGGACGTATTAATGAGCCGGCTACTTGTGTACCAAATGCAATAGGAACCATAAAATCGGCTACAGCGGCAGCGGATCCACTAGATGAGCCGCCAGGTGTATGCTCTATATTAATTGGATTGGCAGTCGAGCCAGGCTCAAAATAGGCAAATTCAGTCGTAACTGTCTTGCCCATGATGATAGCCCCGGACTGGCGCAATCTACTCACATAGGCTGCATCGTTAGGTGGTCTATATTCACGATAAATTGGAGAACCATAGCTTGTGGGCATATCTGAGGTATTACTTATGTCTTTAATCCCCACAGGTATTCCCCAAAGGGTATTATTTTTTTGCCGTGCCCCTAGTTCTTTTACCTGGCGCCGTACCAAATCAGGGTCAATGAATTCCCAGGCTCTAACTACAGGTTCCCTCTCAGTTATACGCTGAAGAAAAGTTTCAACAATATCCACCGGAGAAAACGTGCCGGAATCGATACCTTCACGTAATTCGATGGCGGTAAGCTCATTTATTGGGTTCATTTACTTGAACTTATATGTTTTATATTAAATATCCTTATTTAGTGTTTGATCGATATCATAAAATATATCTATTGGTGGTCGGTATATTCCACCACCTACACGACCCTTCTTGCCTTCTATATCTATGACACCGAGAGCAATAATCATACTCGTATTCATTTGTATGATTTGCCTTACGGTTGTACCAAATAAAGCATTTGTTTTCTCAAATGATGAATGAGCCTTGCTCAACACATTCCTCGGCAAATCAAAAGCTTCAGGAGGTAAGACTGAACAAAAATATTCTCGTTGTATAGGAGAAAAACGTATTGCCATAGCCCCTAAGCCTAGGCCCTCTATGACCGCGCTGTCGCCGATTGCTCCCAGACCATCTTTTTTTGAAAAGCCAGGTTCGTAAATTGCTGTCGGAGTTTTCGCTGGTGTTGTAACCCAGTAACCAGGTAGCCCGGCTATTTGAATACCAAATTCAAGGCCATTGCCGCCAATCGATGTTATTACACTGCTATTTTTCGTATCAGCCGCAGCAAGCATTATAAGTTTACTCGCTGCCATCCAAAGGTTGAGAAAAAACGGGGGGCTATGTTCAATGTATTCAATTGATTTATCGCCATTCTCAACTTGCGACAATCTCGCCTCCAGGCATGCCAACAATTGTCCTGTCGCTGCAACGGTTCTACCGTGGCAATCGTCACCTTGACTTAAAGCGTGATCAGCCAGGGGAATGAGTTCAATCCCTTCCTCTGGGATGGCTTTTTTTAAAGAGTCACCGAACGAACCATTTAACCAATGGAGATGTTGAAGAACATTTTTATCGGGCAGGCCAAGACGCAACGCGTAGTCCATTCCACCATTAATAGGACTAAATGACTGTATTTGGGGATTATTACGATCAGTAACAACGAGAACTAGCATGGACGGCGAGAGAACAGACGCAAGCGGCACTACTACACCTAGTTCCTGAGCCGGTTTTAACGTTACTTCACCCGATAAGAGCATCTCATGAGCCTGTTCGGGTGTGTTTGTCCAACCTTCGAATAATATTGCCGCAGTAGCCGAATTCAATACGGCCTTGGGTATCCTGCTGCTCAGAAGCGGCGGTCCTGCATGCAAAATCATCTGCTCACCGATCGCTACGACATCTCTAGCTGAAACGAGATCAGTCCATACCGGTCGAACGCATTCCATCACTTTTATCGCTTGCAAATCAGATGAATGCATAATTGCAGCGTCTAGTTCTAGTCAGTACGCATCCAGGTCTCGGAAAAAGCAAGAAAAGCGGTGCTCTTTCGGGTTCCCGCAAAATCACGTTCTACAATTCCGCCATTAAGTACCCGGCCATTGACTTCGATACTTGCGGCATTCGCGTCCAAGAAGAGGCTGTACATCTCATGTTTTTTTGTTGGGCTATTTTCTGTCGGCATATCGACGGCATAGGGCAAGCTCAACTCGCCCCAGGTCATACGAACTTCGAAATCAGCTGAACACACAATCTCTGAATATTCCGTAAGGGTATCGCCTTCGCGACGAACTTCGGTCAATGGTAAGTACTGGATTGCATTCAGACCAGACGAAACCTTGAAAGAGGCAAAGTTCGAAAAAAAATCTCCCACTAAAAAACGAGCTAACGCTTCGTTATCTGAAATACAAAAGTTATTGGTATCCGGTAGAGACTTCTCTTCATTTGG
>CAZWEW010000068.1:0-10919 GCA_964633055.1 uncultured Woeseia sp.
ATCCGCGTACAGCCGTCAGGGGGCATACGATCAGCATGAATATCGAGGCGGTCTTCCGGCCGGCTGATCGCTACCTTCGCTACGACCAGATCTTCGCCGAATACCGAAGTCAGGGGGGGCTTTCCGGATTCGCCCACGTGGCCGGGCGCCTGTTCAATGTCGAACGTGGCTTGGCGATCGATGTGCCGCTGGGTGCCGTCGATTTCGTCGAGGTGCTGCAGGACGGTGCGCTCGAAACCGAACTCTGGTATGACTTTCTCAACCTTGGGTTTAAGTTGATTCCGACCGCCGGCTCCGATTTTCCATACCTTGGCGCGCCGGGCAGTGACCGAAATTACGTTTATGTCGGTGACGACTTTACTGTCGATGCGTATTTTGAGGCGCTCCGCGAACAGCAGACATTTGTGAGCACCGGCCCGATTCTGGATTTCACCGTCAATAATCAGCTGATGGGCGCCGACATTAGTGCAGCGCCGGGAGACCTGCTCGACATCAAGGCCTCGGCATCGCTCAATCCCGATATCGGTTTGCTCGATCGAATCGAACTTATCGTGCACGGTGAAGTCATCGCCAGCGCAAACGATATATCCGTGGATAACTCGGTCGAACTGCGGCATAGGATGACTGTGGAAGGGGGCACCTGGGTTGCCATTCGAGCTTATGGCGCCGACCAGTCACTCGCGCATTCTGCGCCGGTTTATGTGACGGTTAGCGGCACATTCGAGAATCCGGCGTCTGTGCCCGTCGTCGCAAGGCGCATGCTTGAAAGGCTCGATGAATTCGAGACCGCGCGGGCCGATGTGACGGAGGAGCTTGAAGCTTGGTCGGTCGGGGAGCGGTTGGATATCATGTTGACGGAACAACGCATCCATATCCTGGAACGCGCAGAGGCGGCGCGCGCAATCTATGCGCGCATGCTCGATCGATATATCAATTAATCGCTGTTTCGTGCCAGCCAGGAAGGCGTTTCGTAAATCATGACGGTCACATTGTCACCGGCGCTGATTTCTCCGGCGGCTTCGACGACCCCGACAATGCCGCGCTTCAGGGTCGAGGCTTTCGGAAATGCCGTGGGGGCCGCGCTGTGCAGTTTCGCCTGTTCCTCGCCCATGTATTTGCAGGGTGGGTTGTATTCTTCCACGATCAACTCGGCACCGGACGGGAACTTGAGCAGGGTCCCCTTTGGCAAGCGCGACAGCGCCGGGATGCCTTCTAGGCAGAGATTGGCACCCACGCTGGCTGCTGTGATTGGACCGTCAATTCCCATATCGGAAGCAATTTCAGCCAGTTCCTCCACAGATACCGCTGACCATTGCCGTTCATTCCTGCGCGGTGAATCCTTCGGTTGCTTGTCGACGGTCCAGCATTTTCGGACGTAACCTCGATGCGCGCAGCCTGCGATGCCGTCGAGTTCGATCTGGATCGAAGGTTGCTGATCCTTGCTGAGATTCGTGTTGCCGCCCGTGTGAACGCTGACGACTTTTCCGTTTAGTGGTTCCATCGGCAGAACATACCGAGTTGGCGTCGACCCGGCAACATGGCGAGGAGTCTTTCGCCGTCTTCACGCGATGGATCGATGGCCAGCGATCCGCCATATGGTTCCGCGAATGGCTTGCCGGTCTACAAAGGACGCGCAATCACGGATAATAGTCAAATGAACGCCTTAACGGACAACGGCGCACGAGCGGAGCTGGCGTGTGGTGACATTGACGCGGCATTGCATTATTTCACCGATGAAGCGGGCTTTCGTATCCGGTCGATTTGCCCGGCCGACGCACCGCGGGTCGTTGAGCTTTCCGGACCCGGTCTGCGCCTGCGGCTAACGGGAGGTGCGCCGGTTGAGACGACTGATCCCGAACTCACGGTTACCCGACTGACTGACGAAGGGTTTGGCACGGGCAGGGCCGGCATGGAATATCGTGACCTGATACCGGGCCGATTCGGCGGCCAGTTTGTAGCCTCGCACATCCGTATCCCGAAGGGCGGCCCGGTCCCGGATTACGTGCATCACCATGATATTGCGTTCCAGATGGTCTTCTGCGTGAATGGCTGGGTAAAGGTCGTCTACGAAGATCAGGGTGCGCCGATGTTGATGAAAACCGGCGACTGCTTCCTGCAGCCGCCGCATATTCGACATCGTGTCCTGGAATGCTCCGACGAGATGGAGGTTATCGAGATCGCCTGTCCGGCAGAGCACGAAACCGTCGTCGATCACGAGATGAACCTGCCGACGGGACGGGAACGGCCTGAACGCGAATTCGGTGCGCAGAAATTCGTTTTTCACCAGGCAGATAAAGCCGCATGGCTGCTGTCTGACGTTCCCGGAATTCGATATCGAAATACAGGTATTGCCGTCGCGACCGGTGGCGTTGCTTCGGCGGTCGTGGTCCGGGCAGACGGCCGCTGTGGGGATATTCCGCTCAGGCATTCGGCGAAGTTTCGCTTTTGCTACTTCCTAGAAGGTTCGGCAACACTCGTCAATGGCGATTCGATATCCGTATCACGTGGTGATGCGATCGCTGTCCCACCGAACGTGGGCTGCCGTCTGGAGCAGTTGTCCGAAGGCGCCGAACTGCTCGAGGTGTTCGTCCCAAGGAATTGATTCGATGACCCGTATTCAGGCGGTAACTAGGTCGATCAGGACGATCAGCAAAGCGACCGGAGTCAGGTAGCGGTTCGCAAATCGCCAGTAGTTTTTCCATCGGCTTGATTCTCCGGAGAACTCATCGGCAACGGTGGAGCTTCGCAGGATCCACCCGGCAAAACACGCGATCATCAGCGCATTAACCGGCGCGAGCACGTTCGCGACCGTGAAATCAGCGATGCCGAAGAAATTCTTGTCGATGCCGAGAAATGATAGGGGTTGCCAGTCCTGCAACAGGCCGGTGAACGAGAATACGGACCCGAGACCGAGGACCCAGATCGAAAACGCAGCGACCAGCGCCATCTTTCTGCGTTGCCCCGGGTATTTTTCCTCAAGCCAGGCGACGACAGGTTCGAGCATGCCGATTGCCGACGTGAAGGCGGCGAACAGGAGCAGCACGAAGAAAAGGACCCCGATGACATGGCCGCCCGCCATATTGCCAAATGCGATGGGCAGGGTGACGAATATCAGGCCCGGGCCTTCCGCAGGGTCGAGGTTGCTCGCAAACACGATCGGAAATATTGCAAAGCCTGCGAGCAACGCGGCGAGAGTATCACCGACACAGATTATCGTCACCGATGATCGAAGTGAAAACTCACGCGGCATGTAAGCGCTGTAGGTGATCATCAGGCCGACGCCGATCCCCAGTGAGAACAACGCTTGGCCGAGCGCGACAAGGAATGCCTCGCTGCTGAGCGCACTGAAGTCGGGGTTGAACAGGAAACTCGCAGCTGCGCCAAAGTCGCCGGCGATCATTCCGTAGATCACAAGGGCGACCATCACGCCGAACAGGGTTGGCATCAAAATCCGCGATGCGCGCTCAATGCCCCTGTTGACCCCGTTAGCGACGACGAAGGCCGTCATCGCGACAAAGAGGGCATGAAGACTGGCTTGGTATACCGGCTCGTCAGCGCGAGACTGGAACGTGTTCGCCGAGGTTGCGCCATCGAAACCGGCAAAGGCATTCGTGCTCGCGAGCGAAAAGTAGTCGATAGCCCAGGCGGCAACGACCGCGTAGTAGCTCAGCCCGATGAACGGAACGGCCACGCTGATCCAGCCGATGGCCCGCCAGACGGGTTTTGCGTGTTCTTCACGGACCAGGGCGGCAATCGCATTAACTGGGCTGCGGTGACCGCGCCGTCCGAGCAGCATTTCGGCTGCCATCAACGGCACCCCGAGCAGGAACACAAACGCGAGGTACATGATCACGAAGGCGCCACCACCGTACTCGCCGGCGACATATGGGAAGCGCCACAGGTTACCGAGCCCGACCGCTCCGCCGATTGCGGCTAGTAGGAAAGCGGGCCGACTCGACCAGGTGTGACCCGTTTTTGCAACATCGGTCAAGACCGGCGCCGGTTCACCGGCCGCCCGTGTTCCTGACGAATTGTCCGGCGCGAACGTCTGTTGGTTCGCCGCCGGCGACCGCTACCTCTCCGTTTACGATAACGTAGTCGAATCCTTCGCTGAACTGATGCGGGTCTTCGAAAGTGGCCTTGTCATTGACTGTTTCTGGATCGAAGAGTACGAGGTCGGCTACAAATCCGGGTCGGATGATACCGCGATCATGGAAGGAAAAAGCGCGCGCCGGCAGCGATGTCATCCGCCGCACGGCGTCTTCCAGCGTCATGATGCCGCGCTCGTGAACATAGTCTGCAATGACACGTGCATTCGTTCCGTATGAGCGCGGATGTGGCATGCCGACGTCGCGTTCGATAACACCACCATCACTGGCAATCGCGGCATTGGGATAGCGAAGAATGGTGTCGACGTCATCATCGCTCATGTAGTGATACACCATCGACGCGCCCTGGGTGACGCCAGCCTCTCCGCCTTCTACCATCATGTCCAGAATAGTCGAGATTTCTCCGTCGATGTTTAGCGCACCTTCCCGGAGCTGATTGATCTCCGAAATATTCATGCCGTTGTAGGACTCGTTCGGCATGAAGCGTGCGACCGTCGCGAAGGAATAGTCGGTGTAGCCACCATCATCCAGCATGTCTTTCATGCCGGCAATTATTTGCTCACTGGTTTCTGGGTCTTCAATTTTTCCCGCAATGTCGTCAGCGGTGCCGGCGACAGCCCATCGTGGCATGTTAACGCCGAGGTTCGTGCTTGCCCGAGCGTAAGGATAGGCATCGACGACGATGTCGACGCCCTGCGCCCGAAAGGAGTCAATCAGGTCGAGTGCCGAGCCAATCGTGCCCCAGCGTGATGGCCCCTTCACTTTGAGGTGGGAGATCTGTACGGGCATATCAGCCTCGACGCCGATCGTTATGGCCTCGATCAGCGATTCGTGCAATTTCGCGCCCTGTTCGCGGATATGAGTCGTGTAAACGCCACCATATTCCGCAGCAATCTTCGCGAGTTCGATGACTTCGCTGGTCTCAGCGTAGGTGCCGGGCACGTATAGCAGGCCCGTCGAGAAACCGACGGCACCATCCTGCATCGCTTTGTCGACCAGAGATTTCATTCGATCCATTTCCGCGTTAGTAGGTTCGCGGTCCTCCGGCCCCATTACCTCCATGCGAACCGTGTTGTGGCCGATAAACGTAGCGACATTGATGCCGAGGTCCGTCAGTCGATTCGCATAAGAACCAATGTTGATTTCCGAACCGCCGCAGTTGCCTGTGATGATGGTCGTAACCCCGTCGAGCAGGAAGTTATCGGCGCGCGGCTGCCCTTCCAGACCGCCACGTCTGGAAGATGATTCGACGTGTGTGTGGACGTCGACAAACCCCGGTGTCAGGACACGACCGGCAGCGTCGATTGTTGTGCCGGCATCCATGTCGAGGTGACGGCCAAGCGCAGTGATCCGGCCATCGGATACCGCGATATCGCTTAGGAACCACGGGCTTCCCGTGCCGTCGACGACCCGGGCGTTTCTAATCAGTATGTCGGCATCTGCTGCCGCTGATAGTTGCGACAAGGCGAACTGCATTAGGACGATGAAGATGAGCGGGAAACCCCGGTGAATTCGCTTCATGGTATTGACCTCCCGGCCGGAAGAGAGAAAACTGCTTTTGTTATTCCTGACAAGTTTATCGTCGGCAGACCCGGCAAGTTACCCACAATTGGTGGAGCACACAATGAAAATGTATTCGTTAACGAAGATCATCGCACTGACTACCCTCGTACTCGGTGGCTGCAGCCCCGCGGACGATACATCTTCGCCCGAACTGGTCGAAGTTGATTTGTTAATTGCCGGCGGTCTCGTTTATGACGGCTCGGGTAGTGTCCCCGTTACTGCCGATATCGGCATTGCCGATGGCCGGATCCACTTTATCGGTGATGCCGGGGCCGCCGGTGTCGTCGGTACCGAGCAGGTCGATGCTGCCGGCCACTGGGTGACGCCCGGATTCATCGATGCACACAGCCATGCTGCACTCGATGAGGATTACGGAAAGGATGCCGAGCCCTATCTGCGCCAGGGAATTACCACGGTTGTCCTCGGCATGGACGGCGCTGGCACTTTCAATGTAACCGACCAATTCGATGGGTGGCGTGCCACAGGCATCGGCGTCAATGTAATTCACTTTGTGGGCCACGGCGCCATTCGAAACGCGGTGTTGGGCCACGATGACCGGGAGCCTACCGACACCGAATTCGAGGAAATGAAACGCCTCGTGCGAAAAGGCATGGATGAAGGCGCATTCGGGTTGTCGACGGGTCTTTTCTATGTGCCCGGCACGTACGCATCCACCGATGAAGTGATTGAACTAGGCAAGGTCACCGCGGATTATGAAGGTGCGCTTTATGATACGCACGATCGAGATATGGGCGCGGTGTACGAGGGAATCGGCTACGAGGCTTCGGTCGAAGAGGCTATCCGCATTACCGAGGAATCCGGGCTACGGGGTATCTTCAGCCACTACAACCTGCAAGGTGCCCACAATTACGGTCGCGCCGATGTTGGCGCGAAGTTGATCAATGATGCTCGTGTCCGTGGCGTCGACATCTGGGCGGCGCATCATCCATACACGGCGACACAAAGCAGCCTGCGGGCGTACACGATGCCCTACTGGGCCTCGGCTGGTGGGCATGATGCAATGGTTGCGCGTTTCGATAACCCGGAAGCGAGCGAGGAGATCATGGATGCGACCAACGCTATGCTCGGAATACGTGGTGGTGCCGACAAAATTATGTTTGTCGACCAGAGGGCCGACCTCAACGGAAAGACGCTTGCGGATATTGCCGGTGAACGGGAGCTGAGCCCGGCGGCAGCCGTTCAGTCGATTCTCAGGGAGAACAACGCGTCCGTGATGAACCTCGAGCTCTACGATCATCAGAACACTCGTCGGCTGGCGCAGGAGGCATGGATGATGACCTGTACTGACGGTCGCACACCGAGACCGGAAGAACAGGCTGCGCATCCGAGGACGTTTGGTGCGTTTCCGAAGAAGATGCGGGAGTTCGTGTTCGAGGAAAACCTGCTGACACCCGAGTTCCTCATTCGTGGTTATTCCGGCCTTGCAGCAGACTTCTACTACCTGCCGGATCGCGGCTATCTTCGTGAGGGATATATTGCCGATGTGGTTGTGATCGATCCCGACCGCTACAGGGATTTGGCGACTTTCGAGAATCCTAAACTAATGTCAGAGGGCGTGGTCCACGCCATGGTCAATGGCACTTTCGCGATCCGGGATGGAGAGATCACGGCTGAACTGGCTGGTGAACCTCTCCTGCGCTCGTCTTCAGTGATTAACTAGTCTGAAAATCTTATAGGAGTGCGCTGCGATCTCGCGGCCAACGTACGTCCATTTCGGTCTAGTCTGTCGCAAGGTCGTTACGGTATCGCACAGCCGGAGCAATGATCTTCTCCTCAATAAGCTCATAAAGGGCGCGCGTATGTCGACGCCGGGTGTCTCCCGGCTGGCTGCTCGAGGTTGTCACCACGATGAGGTCGAGATCTTTTGCCAGCAGGATGAACTGGCCACCGAAGCCCCAGGCGTAAGTAGTCTGGATACCGGCCATGTCACGAAGCCACCAGCCGTATCCATACTGGCGCTCGGTGTCGCGACTAGAACGGACCAGTGGTTGTAGTGATGTTTCCACCCATTGCTTTGGCACGATCTGCCGTCCGTTCGCCTGCCCGTCGTTCATGTACATCTGGCCGAAAGTCAGCATCTGTCGCGGCGTCAGCTCCATGTTGTTGCCACCGAAGTAAACGCCGTTCGGGTCCCGCGTCCACGGTCCGAGGCCGAAACCGAGCGGTTGGGCAAGGTTTTCGCGTGCGAACTGCAACGTGGATTGTCCTGTCGTGGTGGTCAGAATGTCGGACAACAAATGCGTATTGCCGGTACTGTAGAGCATTCGGGTGCCTGGTGACGCCATAATCGGTCGATCCAGCGCAAAGCCTATCCAGTCATCGCTCAGTACCCAGGCACCGAAGTTATAGGAGCTCGTTGTTTCGAGTCCGGCCTGCATGGACAGGAGGTTCCCGATGGTAATCTGGTGCTTTGCGCCGGTCGGGTCATCGGCAATCCGTTCGGCGTACCATTCAGTGATTGGCTGATCGAGACCTGAAAGGTGACCCTGGTCGATCGCGATGCCAATTAATGCCGACATGATCGATTTCGATACTGACTTGATGTTGGCGGGACGGTTGGCGGAGCGTCCGTTGAAATACGCCTCGACGATGATATTGCCGTTGTGACTCACGAGCAGGCTGTGGAGTCGAGGCATCTCAGCCGCTGTTTGCAAGGCGTTGTCGAAAAGGGACTCGTCAACGTTGAGCAGATCGTTCGCTGCAGCCGCACGGGTGAGGCAGGTCAGGATAGCAATCATGGTGAACTGCGCCGATTTTCTTATCATTGTTATTCGGATTACCTCTTGCCGTAAGTGCCAATAGAGGGGCCCGCATACGGGCCCTTCTCGTCGTTCGACTGTTTCGATTTACTGCCGAATCTCGAGCCGCTTCCTGATGCTGTAAACAGCTTCACAGTCACCGCTGCCGTTGACAAATCAAACACCGTCGTCGTACCCGACGGAAATCAGTACTGACTTGACCCTCTTCCTGACCGAATCTTGAGCGGTTCGTTGGAGATGATCGTGACGCCTTCTGGCTCATGTGCGTCCGGAATGTTTTCAGTCCCCGGCTATCTTCCGCACTCCAGTGCCTGGCGATGGATTACGGTGCCGGCGAGATCGCCGGTCATCTCGCTATCCAGGATTGCTGCGCGACCGTTGACGAACATGTGCACGACGCCGGTCGCCAGTTCGATCGGATTGTCGAAGTCGGCGACGGGCTGAAAGGTGTCAAGATCGATCAGGGTTACGTCAGCCCTGCGGCCTTCGGCGAGATAACCCCGGTCACAGAGGCCGAAGGAGTCTGCTACCAGACCGCTGCTCCGGTGCACGAATTGCGACATCGACAGCAGCGAAGACGACACCACGAAATCCCGATAGGCCTTTGGGTAGGACGCGTACTTTCTCGGATGACCGGTGGAACCGTCCGAACTCGTCATCACCCAGGGTTGGATTGCAAGCGCACTGATGTCATCGGGATTCATGTTGAAGGACGCGATGCCCGGGTTGCCTGCGCGCACCACCTCGACCGCGGCATCAATTGGTTCTACGCCCATTTCAGTGGCGATCTCGTCCAGCGTCATGCCGTTCCATTCGCTTTCTCCTGTGACGAGCAGGGTATCGGCCCCGCCTCGGCGCCAGACATTGGCTTCCATTTCCTCGCGGAGACCGTCTCGCAAGTCGGCGTTGGCCAGGCGTTCGAACATTGCCTCTTCCGAATCCGCCATCGCCCAGCGGGGGATGACTGAACTTTGGAAACTGGTGCCGGAAGCACGCCACGGGTACTGATCAGCCGTAATGGCAAGACCCCGCTCCCTCGCCGCGCTCACGAGACCGATAATATCGCCACTCTGACCCCATACATCCCGGCCGAGCGCCTTCAAATGCGCAATGTTCACGGGGATGTCTGCTTCTTCACCGATCGTGATAGCTTCCTGCACAGCACCGAGCAGCCCAACTGTGTAAGAGCTCTCGTCACGCAGGTGGGTGTCGTAGACTCCGTTGAATCTTGCGGAAACCTTCGCGAGTTCGATGACTTCCACGGTCTCGGCATAGTTATCGGGTCGGTAAAACAGCCCTGATGAAAGTCCAAGGGCGCCGGCCCGCATATCAGCTTCAACAAACGCCCGCATTTCGTCTAGTTCCGCGTCGCTGGGCGCGCGGTTCTCAAATCCCATGACCGATTCTCTTGCTGTACCGTGACCGCTGAACCAACCGACGTTGGTACCGATACCCTGGTTTCGCATCAGCGAAAGCTGTGTATCCCGGTCGTCGATCACCCCGCCGTCATTACCGATGAATACAGTACTGACACCCTGGGCAAGGTAATTGGCGTTCAGGTTTCCGGTTGCATCCAGAAGGTCTTCTGTTGCATGGGTATGTGGGTCGATGAAGCCGGGTGTTACGACGAGCCCGGTTGCATCGATGATCATGGCAGCCTCGGCATCCGGGGCCGCATTCATTGATACAATTCGATCGCCGGTGACACCGATGGCGGATGAGGTCGGTGCCGACAATGAACCATTATAAACGGTGCCGTTGATGATCAGGATGTCGTAGGACGGCGGTGCCTCTGTCGAACTGCAACCTGCCAGTGCAACCGTTAACAACACTGCTGAAAAAAGAACGTTAATTCTCATTATGATTTCCTCACGGGCTGGTCAGTGATTGGGCGACATCGGCGATGCGGGTTTGAAGACGCTGGAACATTAGAATACTCGAAAACAGCACGCCGGCAACCAGTCCCCACCACAGACCTTCAGCCCCGTATCCGAGCGGGAAACACAACCAAACACCGGATCCGATTCCGACGGCCCAGTAACCGGCCATTGAAATCCAGAGTGGTGAGCGGGTGTCACGCAGTCCTCGTATCGCATTAGCGAGAACGAGTAACACTCCGTCGAGAAACAGGAACATGCCGGCATACACCGACATCGTCACCGACAATCGCAGTACCGTCTCATTCTCGGGATTGGTTGTATCGAGATAGATGCCAACGATAGCCTCCGGGTAGAGCCACAACACCAGTGCGGCGGACAGGGTCGTTACACCAGCCATCAAGGTCGACAGGTAAGCGGACTGCCTGGAGGACTCCGGCGAGCGGCGGCCGATCCCGTAGGCCACGCGGACACGCACGGTATCACCGAGCGCCAGGGCGGCGCTCAGCGCAATATAAATGACGCTGTAAACAATTTGCTGGGCTGCCAGCGTTGCAGCGCTGATCCTGCCCACAACAACAGCGGCCACG
>CAZWEW010000069.1:0-10907 GCA_964633055.1 uncultured Woeseia sp.
CTGATGAGGCCCAGCACTGATAATCTAAGATATTTCATTGGCTGCCTCCTTTGAAATAGCCGCACTCTGGCTAGCGACGCAACTTAAAATCATGATAGCAGTCTACCGCTCACCCGTCGGACGCCAAGAAATCCGGGTCGAGCCGTATTTCCTTTGCCAAAACAGCCTGCAAACGGAGGATCGAATATTGCAGGCTAATTCAACTCCCCGACGGCTCGCCAGGCCTGCTCCACGGCCGCCTCGAGCATAGCCCGCCCGGCAGCGTCAGAATTGGCAATCGTAATGCGACCGAAGGGTTTGCGACCAACGACATTGGGTCGATTGCTCGCTGTCCATTCGTCATCGATATCGTAGAAGCCATCGGAATATCCGTGGGCCCAGCGGTTAACCGTAATTCCTGCAATGTCTTCCGCAGGGTCAAAACCACCCGTCGACAGCAGGCTATCCAGTTGCTCGCGAATGCTTTTCTCAATGGTCTCGAAGCTTGTCGCCAGCAACTCGTAACGGCCCACTCGCCGCTGCTCTCGCGGCGACAGCCCTTCATTGTTCCGATGAACGAACTTCTCCATCGTTAATATGATCGGATCGTCCGGAGTTTGTGCAAACTGCTGGCCACCATAGCTCACGGGGAAGTCCAGTTTAACCATCGGGTGATAGCTGCCGGATGACACCGCGGCGCCAATCCCAAGTTCCTTGAAGGCATGCCAGTTCTTCAACAACACATTGGTGTAGAGAATCGGCATCTTTATCCCTATTGACAATGCTTCCCGCTGTTCAGCTGGCAACTCGGGGCAAAGATAAGGAATCGCCGCGTTGTAGCAGGCAAGCACACAATGCTTCGCTCGGACCCTGGATGCATTTCCATTCAGGACGTAGTCGACGCTGACCTCTTCGGCAGATCCTGGATCACCGTCGTGCCTGACACGCACAACTGTGCTGTTCAATCGCAAGCGAACGGGCGAAGAAGCGTCGTCCAGCTTTCCGTATTCGAAAGTCGCCGTCAGGACATCTTCGTCCGTCGATCCGGACGCTGCGCCAGGGATCATCTTCCTCACAAGCATTCGAGCAACGGTCGCATTGCCATCCGGGAAGTGGTGGATATAGGGCTCGTCGTCGACATCCGGATCCATCCTTGTCGCGCCGCGCCCCGGCAATGCCGAATACCCGAGCCCGTCTCCCGCTGATACCGCTTCGATACCAGCACCATAGTCGAGTGTCAGGTCCTGCAGCACAGCAAACACCTCCGGCTCGTGGATATCAAGATGCTTTTCAAGGAACTGGCGATAGCTGATACCGTACAGGTATTCCTCCTGATCAGCTTTGCTCATGTCGAGCACATCCTCATCGGCCGTAAGCAACTGCAGGAACTCCGCCTTTGCGGCACCCGAGATCGGCATCCCAGAGACGGCTTCCGCCGGAGATACGCCCGGATCGGCGAGCGGAAGATACGACATGCCACCGAGTTCGTAGCGAACGACGCGATCGACACCCCAGTCCTTTTTATCGAAGTGGATGCCGGCCGCCAAGCCGTGGCGTCTGAAAAAGTCCTGATCGTACGCCGCACCGAGTTTGTTCACGTCTATACCCAGGTCGTCCAGCAGGCTCTTCATATGTTCGGGATAGAAGTTGGGTGAGACCAGCGACTGGCTGCCACCGTAGCCGAGATGGACATGACCATCGATCGTGAATTCATTGCGCTTGGCATGACCGCCGAAATCGTCATGATTATCGAGGATCAGTATGCGGGCATCCGGATGATCCTTCAGGTAGAAGTGCGCGGCCGCGAGACCGCTGATGCCGGCACCAACGACGATCAGATCGTAGACACCGGAATCCGGTTCATCTACCGGGCCCCAGTCAGCCCGTCCCTCACGCGCCAACGCATGCGCCACGTCGAACGATCCGTCGTGATTGCCCCGGAGCCCGGTCAGGCTCGGCGGATAATACGAGTGTTCCGCTTCCTCAGCCGAGAGCACCGCCTGGGCGAAAGCCCTTCCGGGCACGAACGATGACGCGGCGACAGCACCGAATCCATGCAGGAGATCTCGGCGCGAAATGGCACGCCTCATCCCCAAGTCTATGTATTGGCTCATCCTCTGACTCCGACCCTTCGCATGACATCATGATAGAGACTCGGCCCGGTAGCTACCGGGCCGACACAGCAGGAAGCCTATCAGGATGCCAACTGCTAAACTGGGGAACAGCCTGCAGAAAAAGACAACAAAGAAAAATATGATCCGCCGCTTGGTTTTTTGTGTATTCGCCGCCCTGCTTTCAATGCCGCTGGTCGCGGCAGCGTCTGGCAGTGACGAGGAGCCAAATATCGTCCTGGTGCTGATGGACAATTTTGGCTGGGGCGAGATCGGCGCCTACGGCGGGGGCGAGATGCGTGGCGCGCCAACACCCAGGATCGACAGCATCGCAAAAGAGGGGTTCCGCCTCACCCACTACAACGTGGAAGCCGAATGCACGCCATCACGGGCCGCCCTGATGACAGGTCGCTTCGGCATTCGGACGAGACTGCGACCCGACGGACCACCGCGTGGTGTGTGGTACGGCATTACAAAATGGGAAATTACACTGGCCGAGATGTTGTCGAATGCCGGCTACACAACATCGTTGTTTGGAAAATGGCATCTCGGCGATACGGAAGGCAGATACCCAACCGACCAGGGATTCGACGAATGGATCGGGATTCCCCGGTCGTCGGACCGCGCGTTCTGGCCGGATAGCAACAGCTTCGATCCGGACAGCGGGGCCGCCTTCACCCATGTCATGTCATCAAAGCGCGGTGAACCGCCGATCAAGCTCGACGTATTCGGTCGGGAAAAAAGAAAGACAATCGATCGGCAGATTACCGATCAGGCCATCGACTTCATTCGACGCAAAGCCGATGGCGATCAGCCCTTCTTTACGTTCCTTGCATACACACAAACGCATGAACCAGTTGATCCTCATCCCGACTACTACGGCAAAACCGGCCACGGCAGTTTTGCCGACGTGCTGGCGCAGACGGATGACTACGTCGGCGAATTGCTCGATACGCTCGACGAACTGGGCCTGAAAGAGAACACCATTTTTATCTTCACTTCGGACAATGGTCGTGAAGGGGTACCGAGATCGTGGGGCTTCACCGGCCCGTGGCGAGGTGACATGTTTTCGCCATGGGAGGGCTCTCTGCGCGTGCCCTTCCTGATCCGCTGGCCAGGCCGGATTCCCGCCGGACAAGTATCCAATGACATTGTTCACCAGGTCGACCTGCTGCCAACACTGGCAAGTATTGTCGGCGCCGAACTGCCTGATGATCGCGTGTACGACGGCGCTGACCAATCTGCTTTCTTTATGGGCAAAGCAGACGGCTCGGCTCGCGAGTCGACGGTCATCTACATCGGCAACGACTTGTTCGGTGTGAAGTGGCGCAACTGGAAATTACTGCTCAAGGACATGGACAGGACGAACGGTTATGCAGTCCGCGAACTAGCCTACCCGTCGGTCTTCAACCTGATCGTGGATCCGAAGGAAGAAGTGCCGGAGCTCAACTACCTGAACGATACATGGGTCGACGTCCCGCTCTACCAAGTTCTCGAAGATCACGAAGCATCAATCGCCGCGGATTCAGGCTCGCCGGACCCCTGACCTGTAGCCGGCATCTAACCGAAAATGCCTGATGCCGGTTCGACCTGGCTCCTTTATTTGAGTGTGACCCAGACCAGATCGATGGTCGTGTCGCCAACGTTGCCAGATTCATGTTCTTCGCTCAGGTCGATCGCATCCATCCAGCCAACATGACCGTCGGCCCTGGTGTTCGTCGTTGGTGACAACATGCCACCCATCTTCCCCGCCCAGGTGCCGCCCTTGATGTGAATGAAAACCTGGTAGCCGGGATGTGAGTGAATACCCTCCCACTGGCCCGGCTCGACCTGCACGCGTTGCACGATGACACGGTCGTTGTCGACCAGTAACTCCATCGGAATCTCGGGATAGACGAGCCGCTCAACCTCGACGTCGGGCCTGATCGGGTCCTTACCTTTCAGCGTCACCCAGATGAGGTCGATTGGTGTGTCGCCCGTGTTGCCAGACTCATGCCCTTGGCTCAGGGGAATCCGCTCCATCCAGCCGACCGAACCGTCTTCGCTGAAGGAATCGACGTAGGTCGACTCGCCGCCGGCACGCCCCGACCAGACACCGCCCACCACATGCACGTAGACCTGGTTGCCCGGATGGGTATGGATTCCTTCCCACTCGCCGGGCGCCACGATAAAACGCTGGACGACCACGTGCTCATTCTCCAGAACAACCTCGCCGTCGGGATCGTCGAGATCGGGATAGTCGAGCAGGAACGGAATGCCATCCGCATCCTGACGTACCTCAGCGCCCTCCTGTGCATTGGCGGCGGAGGCAGCGAGCATCAATACGATGATGGTGACTGAACCCAGTTGTGATCGCATGTCGTCTCCCATAGTTCGTTCCTGGCCCGGCGTGACTTGCATTCTGGCTGAATAACGCTCGCGATACGAGCGTCCGGCAATATCACTCGCCATTGCAGATGATCTCGTGCGATAGTCGATGCTCGTTGTCGAACGCCAGAACGAGGCGACCATGAAGACTCTCCTGCGTCACACCCCTCTCATCTGCGTTTTGCTGCTGCCGGCTGCGTCGGCCATCGCGGAACTCGTGAATTTCGAGATTATCAAGACCGAAAGCCCGTATTTCGACGGTCGCTCGTTCGGCGATGTCGGTCAGTATGAAATGATCACCGCGCGGGCCACGATCGCTGTCGACCCTGGGCACCGCCTAAACGCAGGTATTGTCGATATCAACCTGGCGTCGACAAACAGTGACGGTCGCGTGGAAGCAACGGCGGACGTTGCCATCCTGCGACCCATGGATCTATCGAAAGGCAGCGGGCGGCTCTTTTACGAAGTACTGAA
This sequence comes from uncultured Woeseia sp., assembly GCA_964633055.1. Classification (GTDB taxonomy): domain Bacteria; phylum Pseudomonadota; class Gammaproteobacteria; order Steroidobacterales; family Woeseiaceae; genus SZUA-117. The sequence continues at coordinate 4,932 of CAZWEW010000069.1, forward strand.
CCGCGGCGACAAGATCTCGTTCATCCTGATGAACGATGCCCCGTGGGTACGTTACTACCACGGGCTCGATGCCGGCAACGGACACCTGATGAACGAGGGCTACACCGTCGTCTGGTCCGGCTGGCAGGGAGACATGCTGCCAGGCGAGAATCGTATGCGCCTGCAAGCGCCCATTGCCGAAGGTGTCACCGGCATCAACCGCGACGAGTTCATCTTCTACCACAACTACAACCCGTTTGTGGCAACTCTCAGTTACCCGGCGGCAAGTCTCGACAAGAACAAGGCGGCGCTCACGGTTCGTGCAAGGGAAACGGACCCGCGCATTACGCCTGACGACTTGCACTGGGAATTTTTCGACGCACCACGCGCCGGGATCGCACCATACACAGACCAGCAGATCGTTATTCACCGACCCAAAAGTTTCGATGCCGCCGCAATTTACGAATTTATCTACGAGGCACGCGACCCGATCATCATGGGGCTTGCTTTCGCCTCGGTACGCGACCTCATCTCATTCCTTCGGAACAACACAGAAGATGCCAACGGCAACACAAATCCGCTCCTTGTTGATGGCGCCCCTGCAATCGACTATGCCTATGGCCACGGTATTTCACAAAGCGGAAGATTCGTGCGCGACTTTCTGTACCAGGGATTCAACGAGGACGAACAAGGACGCATAGTCTTCGAAGGCCTGATGCCGGACGTTGCCGGGTCACGCAAGACATGGACGAATTATCGGTTTGCGCAACCCGGCATGTATTCGCAAGAGCATGAGTCCCACCTGCAGCCCGGCGACCAGTTCCCATTCACCTACGGCGTGATAACCGACGAACTAACACGAAAAACAGATGGCATTCTGAAGCGATGTCTAGAGACCAATACATGCCCGAAAGTCATGCACACCGACACGTCGTCCGAATTCTGGCAGGCGCGCGCATCTCTAATCATGACGGATACCAATGGCAATGACATCGACCTGCCCGGCAACGTACGTGCTTATTTGATGGCAAGCACACCACATTCGGAAGGATTCGGCGAGTCGCCTTACCAGACATCCTACTGCCAGAACCTCGCCAACCCGCTACAGAACGGCGGCCCGATGCGTGCGCTGTTGCACGCGTTGCACGAGTGGGTCAGCGAAGGCACGGAACCGCCGAACAGCGAGTGGCCAAGTCGACGCGACGGCACGCTCGTATCCCGGGAACAGTTGGGCGATCGTTTCCCAAACATACCGGGCGCGATTTTTCCCGACGTGCTGAACGGTCTGCGCGTCACAGACTACAGCACACAACCACCGCAGGAAGGTGTTGAATACCCGGTTTTCGTTCCCACCCTCGATACCGATGGCAACGAGATTGCGGGTATACGCCTGCCCCACCTAAGCATTCCGGTCGCGACCTACACAGGCTGGAACCTCGCCAAAGCAGGTTATGCGGAGGGGGCATTGTGCTCGGTGATTGGCTCCACACTGCAGTTTGCGCCAACTAGGGTAGATCGCCTGACAAACGGGGACCCGAGGTTATCTATCGAGGAGCGATATGAGAACAAAAAGGCCTATGTTCACGCCATCGAGCAGGCCGCGAGAAAACTCGTCGCCAAACGCTTGCTCCTTGAAGAGGATGTCGCCGTTTATATCGAGATAGCTCGCCAGCGCGAGCTCGACCTGTAGCAAACCAGTGCGTCTGACAGGCTGGCGCACGCCTAGACAACAACAGCTAAAAAGGTAGGCATCCATGCAGAAAGTCAAAATCGCGATTGCCCTGTGGGCAGCGATATTCGTCAGTGCCATGCACCCGGCAGCCCTAGCGGAGCAAAGTAAGCGACCCGAGGGCCTGACACTCGAGGCGTTTCAGTTCGGACCGGTCAATCGCTGGACATTCAGTCATATGCGGGAGGTATTGCCGACGATCAATATAGGCCGGGATACGGGCCGCTTCCTGCCGCTCGAACAAAGCGCCCGGTCTGTCAGTGACTTCTCCGTGTCCTTCCAGGACAGTGTGCAGGCCATCGACGAGATAGCAGGACACCAGTACATCGACGGCCTGCTGGTTATCAGGGAAGGCCAAATCCGGTTCGAGAAGTACTATGGTCACCTCAGGGAAGACCTGCCGCACTTGATGAATTCGATCAGCAAGTCGGTGGTTGCGCTGGTTGCCGGCAAACTCGCGGGTCAGGGCGTCATCGAACTGGACAAGCCGGTGTCGCACTATGTACCCGCACTCGCCGACAGCGGCTGGGGTCCGGATGCATTGAGAACCCTGCTCGACATGCGTGATGGCTCCGACTACACCGAAGACTACGCGAACTTCAGCACAACATTTCGACTGCAGGATTGTGCGATCGGCTGGACGGATGCGGACTACTGCCCGAAAAACGGCCCACGCGGCCTCTACGAGTTCCTCCCGACCATTGGGCGGAACGAGGAGAAGCTCGGCAAATTCAGCTATAGGTCAGGCTCCACCGACGTCATCGGCTGGGTGCTCGAAGCAGCAACCGGACAACCGCTGGCGGAACTGATCTCTGAGTACGTCTGGCAACCCATGGGGGCGGAATTCGATGCCAACATCACGGTCGACGAGGGCGGTTTCGCACTGGCCGACCACGGCATGAGCTCGACACTGCGGGACCTGGGTCGTCTGGGGCTGCTCCTGCTGAACGGTGGCAAAGCCTTCGGTGAGCAGGTGATACCCGCCGGCTTTGTCGCAGATCTCTTCGGGCAGCCGGGAGACCCCGAGTGGCCCTACCCGGCAGACGAGGGGCTGGCGCCTTACTACCGCTCTTTCTGGTGGGGCGAAGGCAATGACGGTGGTGACCTGAGCGGTTACGGCATCCACGGCCAGTTCGTGCGCGTTGTGCCGGAACACCAGCTGGTCATTGCAATGTACTCAACCTGGCCACGCGCTGACGGCGATAGTGCGACCCATGGCTGGGACGCGACCGCCGAACTGATGAATGCCATCATCAGCGAGTTCCGGTAAACAACGCTGACTAACAAGTACCAGGAGGACGTTATTGATGAATGACAACGCAGTGAAACCACAGGCCGTCAGCGGAGAAGATATCAGCCTGGTCGGGCCTGGACACGATGACAATCACTACATCACGGTGCCAATCAAGGAACTCTACGCCATCGATGGTGTCGGCGACGTCGGTGTCTGCCACATGGGCCCGGGCGATGAAACCTGCGTGTTCGGTATCGAGGAAGAAGACGACGGCACCGCGTTGCACCACTACGGCCCCTGCGATGAGTTCTACTATATCCTAGCGGGTGAATTTACGGTCTGGTGGGGCAAGGACGCGGACAATCTCGAAGACTTCTACGTACTGAAAGAAGGTGATTGCGCATACTACCCGACCGGCTGGAAGTACAAGGTCCGGAACACGGGCGACGTTGCCGGCAAATTTTTCTACTACATGTCGGAGCCTAAGTTCGGTGAGCAGAGATTCGGGTATGAAGGCGAAAAGGTGAAGTGGCGAATGCAGCCAGATCTCATCCTGCTGAATGGGAAAGTCGTCACGATGGACTCGCAAGGCACTACCGTGCAGGCACTGGCCGCAAGCGGTGAACGAATCGTAGCCGTCGGTAGCAATGACGACATCAAGGGCCTAGCAAGCAACGGCACTCGTGTCATCGACGCCGCTGGGCGTGTCGTGTTGCCTGGCTTTATCGACACCCACGTGCACATCGACTGCGCGGCCGTCAACACGAAGCTCGCAACGAGTTGCCACATCCCACCCGTCGAATACGTGGAAGTGCATGGTGAGACCGGGTCGAAAGAGGCAATCCTCAACTTCGTCAGGCAATCGACAGAAGAGCAGGAAGTTGGCGAGTGGATCATCGGCCAAGGGCGGTTTTCACTCGAGAGCGAAGGTAATTCGCCATCGCGAGCAGAACTTGATGCCGTAGCACCCGACCACCCCGTCATGATCCGTTACAGCGCGCACTCCCAGTTGCTGAACTCGAAGGCGCTCGAGATTACGGACATCACCCGCGAAGGCCCCACGCAGGAAATGCTCGACAAGGTCGCGCCGGGCGCGAAGATCCGCCGCGACCCCGATACCGGGGAGCCCACGGGTGTCATCAACGAATGCATTGACTGGATTTTCCCGAGGAGCTGCCCCTGGGAGTACGAGGACATGCGGCGCGCAATCCGGCAAACCTGCGAGGAAGCGAGCCGCTTCGGCGTGACGGGCATTCACGAATTCGTGAGCTGGCCGGACACGACCCGTATTTACCAGGAGCTGTATCGTGACGGCGAACTGCCGCTCCGCGTGCAGATCTGCCCCTGCGTCTGGGGCATGATGCACACGGTCGAGATGCAGGGCCTCATCAATCTCGGCATCCAGACCGGTTTCGGGGACGACTGGGTCAAGTTCGGCAGCGCGAAGATCTTTGTCGACGGGGAAGGTCGCGACGAGAACGGTGCCGAGCAGGAATGGCCACGCATTGAACAGGATCGCCTGAACTCGCTGGTCTGCGCCGCCAACCGCGCAGGCATACGCGTGATGATGCATGCGACATCGCGCGAGGGCCAGAAGATGGCGATCATGGCCATCGAAACGGCACTCGATGACTGCCCTCGAGCGGATCACCGCCACCGCATCGAGCACTTTGCCGGTGACTATTGGCCCGAAGGGCTCGAACGCCTGAAGCGATCCGGCATCATCCCGGTGCCGACGCCCTACAGTTCGCTCGGCTGGTACGGCGATCAATGGCTGGATGCCTCCGAGCCCGGCGAGAAGGTTGTTCCCTACCGGTCGCTCGTGGACGGTGGCTTCATGCCACCCGGCAATTCAGACTGTATGGGCACAGAACCCGAAGCGCTGAATCCCTGGTGGAGCATCTGGTGCGTGGTTGCCCGCGAAACGCGCAAGGGTCGCAAAATTTGTCCCGAGGAAGGCCTCGACGTCATGGACGCTATTCGCCTATATACGAACTTTTCCGCCTATGCCGGCTTCGAGGAACATAGCAAGGGCTCGCTCGAGCCCGGCAAGCTGGCGGACCTAGTCATTCTGTCCGACGATCCTTTGGAGGTGCCGGTCGATGCACTAAAGGACATTGAGGTGGAAACAACCGTCGTCGGCGGCCAGCTCGTGCACAGCCGGTAATTCGCTCTGTCGCGGGCCCACACCATACTTCGTCCAAGCGGCACCGTGAGCCTAATTCAACCTGCTATATTGTCCCCAGGATGAATCCTAGTGTTGGCATACGGGTAAGTCATTTCACATGGGGCCTGGTTCTGGGCATCTACGCCCCGCTCTTGGCGACGCATGCACAGGAATCCGATCAACGGTCGGCCGCAGACGCAGACTCCATCGATGAGATCGTGGTTATCGTCGACCGGGACGGCAAGCGGGTCGACGTCGATGCGCTTCGCCTGCAGGAGGCACGACTAAAAGTGATCCGCGAATTCCGGATCGAACAGCACAAACAGGAAGAAGAAGTGTGGCGGCAGAAACTGCGCTATGCGCTTCAGCGCAGATCCTCGCGCATCGCTTGGGGTTATGACGCGCAAACGGAAGCCGCGCGGTTCCGTTATTCCCAAGCCAACTACCTGCCGCTAGACAGGGTCAGACCCGCTACTATGATCAGTATTCGTTTCTAAAATCATGAATTGTCCCAACTGTTTCGCCTGAGCTAAGCAGGATCTTCAGTGACACAGGAAATTTGCGCAAAATCAATTCTGGATAATGCATACCAGACAGTGCCAAACCTAATGATCGATACATCCCAATATGAATGAGTTCTGCCTGCTAGGCCTATGCAGTGGGGGAGATGTGAGAGGAAAACAATGACTTAGTTAACTCCCGTGGAGGTTGGACACGAGCGACAAACCGGAGTCAAAAAACGCGCCCAACTAACACAATCGCGGGACCAAAAAAAGGATGCATATCAAGGTTTACAAAGTTATTTAGACAAGCCAGAATCCCGACTTTTAGTGGCCATAATATTTTATTTTCACAAGGAAAATTTAT
>CAZWEW010000070.1:0-10837 GCA_964633055.1 uncultured Woeseia sp.
CTCGAGTGTCGCGCCCGTCAGAACGATTGCACCGACGTCGCGGTTGGAAAAACCTTCGATGCGAGGGGACTCCTCGCCGAAACCGACGCAGCCAGACAGGAGGACAATCGGAGATGTAAGTCCGAGACCACAGAAATCGGTTTGCAGGGGATTAGGATTGGGTTTCAATGCAGCGGTCATGATTATTCGGATTCGCGGCGCGATCTTACCCTCTCCCTCGGGCAAAATGCGGGGCTCATGTTCACCTTGATTCTTTTTGAGCCGGAGATTCCGCCGAATACCGGCAATATCATACGCCTTTGCGCCAACACCGGCACAAAGCTGCACCTTGTGAAACCGCTTGGTTTCGAACTTGACGAGCGCAGACTCCGCCGTGCAGGGCTCGACTACCGCGAGTTTGTGGAAATCGAGGTGCACGAATGTCTCGATGACTGCCTTGCCGCACTGCATGAGCCGACGCTCTATGCACTGAGTACGCGCGGCGTGACCCGGTACGACGCCCCTTCATTTAGGATCGGAGATGCATTTCTGTTGGGCCCGGAAACCCGCGGCATACCGCAGGAGATTCTGGATAATTTGCCGCAGGAGCAGCGTCTTCGCCTGCCGATGCGGCCCGAAAACCGGAGCCTCAATCTCGCCAATACGGCAGCTATCGTGGTCTACGAAGCCTGGCGACAGCATGACTTCCAGGGCGGATCGTAGGAGCGAGCGGTGTGCACGCACGGTCTGCCACCAATTCAGATGCGAACCTACTCGGGTTTGAGGGTGCGGCTCATCAGTGTGCCAGCTGCCTCATGCGGCGACACGCCTTCATACAAAATCCGGTAGATTTCTTGGCAGATCGGCATGACGACATGGTGTGAAGTAGCAACTTCGCGCACCGCTTTGGCAGCAAGTACTCCTTCAACAACCTGCTGGATTTCCTCCTGCGCTTCCTCGACCGTCTTGCCGGCCGCAAGCAAAATACCCATTCGGCGATTGCGGGACTGGTTGTCAGTGCAGGTCAGTACCAGATCGCCCATGCCGGCAAGGCCCATAAATGTATCGTTCTGTGCCCGGAGTGCCACGCCGAGGCGGGTCATTTCGACCAAACCACGATTGATCAGCGCTATGCGGGTATTTGCCCCGAAGCTGAGGCCATCAGAAATCCCGGCACCAATGGCTAATACGTTCTTCACAGCGCCGCCGACCTCTACGCCAGTCATGTCGTCGGACGTGTAGGCCCGGAAATTGTCGCCTGACAAATGAATGGCGAGCTCGCTGGCAAATGCCGGATCGTTGGCAGCAATGGTCATGGCCGTTGGCCGTCCCTCACCAACTTCCTTTGCAAATGTTGGGCCGGAAAGGACCGCCATCGGCCGCGACTCGCCGAGTACATCAGTTGCGACCTGATGTGGCAGCTTGCCCGACCTTAATTCGAAGCCTTTGGTCGCCCAGCAAATGCGCGCATCGGTCTCGAGCAAGGGCTCGATCTTCCCGAGTGTTTCGCGGAGACCATGACTCGGTACTGAGACCAGCACATCCTTGGCGCCAGAAAGACTGCTGTCGAGTTCAGAGTCAATGACAAGGTTGTCGGGGAACCTGATACCGGGAAGGTAGCGATGGTTGGAACGCTGGACGGACATTTGCTTCATTTGCGAAGCATCCCTGCCCCATAATCGAACCGGGCGATCGTTTCTCGCAAACTGCAATGCGAGCGCCGTACCCCAGGAACCGGCGCCGATCACTGTAATTGGTGAGCGTTCTCCGGACACGGTCTGTCCCAGACTTGCGTCCTAGTGCGCGCTGCCGCCGTTGCCGCCGCCGCCTTCCGGCGGCTGCGCTTCTTCTGCCTTCCCCTGTGCCAACCCTTGTGCATAAAGCGCATCGAAGTTGATTGGCTGCAGAATGAATTCCGGGAAGCCGCCCTTGGCGATGATTGTAGCGATAGACTCTCGCGCATACGGGAAAAGGATGTTTGGGCAAAAACTGCCAACAATGGCTTTGAATTCGTCGTCCGTGTAACCGGCCACATGAAACAATCCTGCCTGCTGAAGCTCGACGAGGAATGCCACATTTTCACCGTCCTTCGCTTCTATTGTGACGGTCAGTACAACCTCATGAGCATCGTCGGTAACGGCCGTGTGTGCACTGCGTAGGTTGAGATCAGTTTTCGGCGCCCAGTCCTGAGATTGAAATATTTGTGGTGACTTGGGTGACTCAAAAGAGAAGTCTTTGATGTAGATTTTCTGGATAGCGATCTGCTTGTCCGGAACCTGTTGCTCATTTTCTGCCATGTTGTTGTCCTGCCCGGCTTGCTCTTGTGAAGCGGATTCGGCGATGCCGGGCAACATGCCCGCCGAATTCGCGATGCCCTTATTTCTTGCGTTTAGTTTTCTTGCTGGTCACGAGCGGCAAGTTGGCCTGTGTCCACGCCGTAATGCCACCTTTCAGTCCATATACAGTCTCAAGGCCCGCCTTCCTGAGTGAACCAACAGCGCGCGTACTGCTCATGCCCGCATCGCAGACCGTAAGAATCGGCTTCGATCCAAGCCGGTCGATCTTCTCCTGGTTGGCATCGAGTTCATCCATTGGGATGTTCCTTGCGTTGACGATGTGACCCTTTGCAAAGGCCTCGGGGCTGCGGATATCGATGATTACGGCATCATTGTTGATGAGTTTCACAGCTTCCGGCGGCTCAATATGCGTTAGGCCGCGCGATTTGCGGCGTAGCTCTGAGAACACTAGCATGAAAAAACTGAACAGTAATGCGCTGACCAGTACCGGGTGGTTGCCGGCAAATTCGAGATAGGTTTCCATTGTCCGAAAGCGTCTTTGGGTTTTCGTTGTTTTTGTGCAGCGACTGGCGCGATCAAGCAACCAGTATACCAGTGACGGCCTGCCGCTGGTCTACCGGGTGACGAAGCTTATACACTTCCCGACCATGATTGCCCGGTTTCCCGCCACTGCCGTACTGACCCTCGTAGGTATACTAGCCGCCGCCCAGAATCCCGACTTGGCACAAATCAAGGAGCGCGAACTGGAGCAAGTCCGGGAGAAGATTAGTGTCCTGAAAGCGAGCATGGACACCTGCCCTCAGAACCCAAGGCAGTGGGTTGGCGGGCAGCCTAAAATCAATTAGCGGCTAGACAATTCCGCATGAATACTGTCATATAAACCGGAAGCCTGTTTCCGGTGTCTGCCGGAACGCAAACGCGGAGCACCTATGTCACTAAAAGCCCGGGCAATCCTGGTGGTCGTGATCGGGACCATTCTGGGTGTCAGCCTGTCAGTAGGAGGCCGTTTGGTGGCCGACAAGCACCGACCCGCTGCGCGCGAGCTCACTTGGGAGCAGGCACGGATGCTTGTCGAAGTGATGGAGCGCGTAAAGCGCGATTATGTTGAACCGATCGACGATACAGCACTCATCGAAAAAGCCATTCGAGGAATGGTTGACGATCTTGATCGCCATTCCGAGATTCTCGACGCGACCGAATACCAGAAAATCCGCATCTCCACGAGCGGGCGTTATTCTGGTGTCGGGCTGGAGATTAGCGAATTGGACAATCGCATCTTGGTAATTGCACCTATAGATGGCACGCCTGCACAGCGCGCTGGTTTAGAGGCGGGTGACGAGATCATCGGAATCGACGGGCAAACGGTTCTGGAAGACGGGCTGAAAGAAACAATGGGCCGTTTGCGTGGCCCTGCTGGGTCGCTGGTTGCAATCCGGGTCAAGCGAGAGTCTTTCGACGATCCGCTGGACTTTCACTTGACGCGGCAAAAAATTCGGGTGATCAGCGTGAGGCATGAGATGCTGGATCCGACGATCGGTTACCTGCGCCTCAGCCAGTTCAACCACACGACACCAAACGAGGCCCGCCAAGCGGTTGCCACACTGACCGACGAAGCTGTCGAAAGGGATGGCAACGGGCTGGCCGGCCTCATCCTCGACCTCAGAAATAACCCGGGCGGCATCCTCGATTCCGCGGTTGACGTTTCCGATCTGTTTCTCGAAGAAGGTGTTATTGTTTCAGTCAGAGGAAGGACACCGGAATCCCGCTTCACACGGGTGGCCAGGCCGGGCGATATTCTTGAAGGCGTGGCCATCGTTGTTTTGGTCAATGCCGGTTCGGCCTCGGCATCGGAGATTGTTGCCGGCGCGCTTCAGGATCACAATCGAGCAACCATTCTCGGCACGCAGACATTCGGTAAAGGTCTCGTTCAGACGGTAACGCCGCTGTCCCGCGGGCGCGCAATCAAATTGACCACCTCACGTTACTTTACGCCTTCTGGCGATTCGATCGACCAGACCGGGATCTCTCCGGATGTCGTTGTCCGGAGCGCACGCGGCTTTCCGGACCAGGACCTGAAAAGCCGAATCGATCGCGAGAACGACGACCAACTCCTCGAGGCGCTGGCGCTCATTCGCGAGAAGCCGATGATGCACACATGTGCACGTGGCGATACTGAGACGCCTTGAGTCCGTTATTCGTCGTGAAAGGTATTACCCAAAAAAACTCTGAATGCGCGGATCCGTGCTATCGGCCCCGCCAATCTGGCTCATTGACGAGCAAGCTGTAACAATCTCGCTACATATCGTGTCGCCCTTTAGGTATTCGATTGCTATGCCAGCTGCCGCCGGTCCAATAAGCACTTGTATCCGAATTGTTGTTATCGTATTCATCACGCTGTCGTCTTCCGTTTATTCACAGGATATTGACGAGACGGAACCCCAAACGGCATGCATGATGCAGTATGACCCGGTTTGTGGTGTGGACGGCCGGACTTACAGTAACGGCTGTGTGGCCAGTCTTGCCGGCACCGAGGTGGCGAGCCGAGGTGAGTGCCCACAGACCGGAGGTGAAATACTCGAACGTCTGGAGTTTGCCACGTTATGTCCGGATACCTATGAGCCCGTCTGCGGTCCGGACGGCACGACCTACGGCAATGAGTGTTTTGCGGCTGAGGCCGGCATCGAGGAAGTAAATTTGGGTGCCTGCGCGATCGAGGAAGAGGCCTGCCCGGAGGATTTCGAACCCGTATGTGGTGCGGATGGCAACACGTACGACAATATCTGTTTCGCGGGTGCTGCAGCCGTCAACACCGTCAGTCTCGGTGCCTGCGTCGGCTCGGGTTGCCCGACGGTCTATGAACCCGTCTGTGGTGTGAATGCAAGAACCTACCGGAATCGCTGCGAGGCCGAATTGGACCGGATACCTGTTCAGCGAGCAGGCGCCTGTGATGTTGTTAACTGCCCGAATGTCTTCATACCGGTCTGCGGTCCGGATGGCACGACCTACAAGAATGCCTGCGAAGCACAGGCAGCGGGCGTCGATGTCGTTACCGAAGGCGCCTGCAATGTTCGCCCCTGTCCGTCCATTTACGTCCCGGTCTGCGGTGCGGACGATCTGACATACGGTAATGCATGCATGGCGGAAAGAAACGGTGCCCGAATACAGTATGCTGGGCTTTGCGAGGCGCAGGGGCAAAACTGCCCGCGAGACTATCAACCGGTTTGCGGCCTTGATGGCATCACTTACGAAAATGATTGCCAGCTTGAAAATGCCGGTGTTCTGTTGGCCTACGCCGGTACGTGCGTGGGCGAATAAAATCGTTCCAAGGCGGTTTCATATCGGCGTTTAACGGACATAGCGGTTCCCGATGTATTGAACGATCACATGGCCGGAATCGGGTTATCAGGGTAGAGTGCTCCCCGGTTTCTCGTCGTCGATTGTCCTGCCGAAGTTTGCTTACGGGTATGTGTAACTCGCCTGGAATCCGAGCGGAATGCCGATTGCTGCATAGATGAGCAAAAAAACGGTCCAGATCAGCATGAACCAGACCGAGTAAGGCAACATCATCGCTGCGAGCGTACCGATACCGGTGCCCTTCACGTAGCGTTGACAGTACACCACGACAAGTGGGAAATACGGCATCAATGGAGTGATGATATTGGTGCTCGAATCACCGACGCGGTAGGCCGCCTGCGTCAGGTCTGGGGACACACCCAGTGTCATCAGCATCGGCACGAAGATTGGTGCAAGCAAGCCCCACTTACCGCTGGCAGACCCGATGAACAGATTGACGAAACCGGTTAACACGACGATTCCGATGATCAGTATCGACGGATACCCCTCGAACACCTTGAGGGCCTCCGCGCCCTCGAGTGCAAGCAAAGTGCCGAGGTTGGAAGCACCAAATGCATAAACAAACTGCGCTATGAAGAACATGATAACTAGGTAATAGGCCATGCCGTGCATCGCCTTCGTCATACCCTCGATGACATCCTTCATGCTGTTGAATATCCCGGCGATGTAGCCGTAGATAATACCGGGCAGCACAAATAACAGGAATATCAGTGCGACAATCGAGCGCATGATCGGTGCACCAAAGCTCGCTAGGTCGCCATTCGCATCGCGCCATGCGGAATCGGCCGGTAGGAGTGATAGCACGAGCAGGAAGATACCGAGCACCATGGCAACTAGGGCCCAACGCAGTCCCTTTCTTTCGCGGTTTCCAATGTGGTGCATTTCCGGCAGGTCTTCTTCGTCACCGTCGATCACCAGCGTCTGGACACGAGGCTCGACGACCTTCTCGGTGAGCCACCAGCCAAGGCCGATGATTAGTGGTGAAGAGGCCGTCGTGAAGAAATAATTGTTGAGGGTGTTGACCTGGATATTGGAGTCGAGGATCTGCGCGCCGCCCTGCGTCAGGCCTTGCAGCAATGGATCGAGAGCCGCCGGCACGAAGTTGGCTGAAAAGCCGCCCGATACACCGGCGAATGCTGCAGCGATACCTGCGAGTGGATGCCTCCCTGCCGCATAAAATATAACGCCACCTAGGGGAATGACGAGTACGTACCCGGCATCGACGGCCGAGTGACTGACGATACCGACCAGGATGACCATCGGCGTTAGTAATCGGTTCGGCGTTACATTGAGCAGCGCACGGATACCGGTGGTAATGAAACCGGAATGCTCGGCCACGCCGATACCCAGCATTGCAACCAGTACTGTACCGACAGGCCCGAACGTCACGAACGTGGTAACCATGTTGGAAAGGAAGGTTGTTAACGCGCCTCCCGTCAACTGATTGATGATGACGATTGGTTCATCGGTTCGCGGGTCGACGACACTAAATGTCGTATAGGACAAGAGCCAGGACAGCAGCCACACGATGCCGAGCAGTGTGATGAACAGCACCGCCGGGTCGGGTAGCTTGTTACCCACGCGTTCGACGATTCCGAGCAACCGGTTCGGAAGGCTCTCACGCGGCGGCGCGTCGTGTTCGTTTTCTTCTGACATTGCAAATTCCCGGCGTGTTTATTCTCTCTCCCCAGACTCGTCCTCCGACTCGTCCTCGCGGGAAACGAAGATTCTTGACATCAGCATGCCAAGCTCGTACAGCAGGTAAACGGGCACGGCCAGCAGGGTCTGGCTAATCAAGTCGGGCGGCGTCAGGAACATGCCGACAACAAACGCGCCGAGGAATACATAAGGCCTCGCGCCCGCGAGCTTACTGGGTGTCGTGAATCCCGTCCACACGACTAGGACAGTTGCGATCGGCACCTCGAACGCAAGACCAAATGCGAAGAAGATAGTCGTGATGAAGTCTAGGAATTGCGAAATGTCGGTCTGTACTTCGACCCCTTCTGGAGCAATCGACGTGAAGAAATTGAACATCAGCGGAAAAACGACGTAGTACGCAAACGCGATGCCGAGATAAAAAAGAGCAATACTCGATGCCAGCAAAGGCATCGCGAACCTCCTTTCTTTCTTGTAAAGACCCGGTGCGACAAATGCCCATATCTGGTACAGCACTACTGGCATCGCGACAAATAAGGCAACGAAAAAGGTCAGCTTAAAAGGCGTTAGCAGCGGCGATGCAACCTGTGTGGCAATCATCTGACCACCGGGTAGTACCGCGCGCAATGGTTCAGAAATCGTAGCAAAAATGTTGTCGGCCCAGGGCAGCAGGCCTACAAAAACGAGCACTACGGATAGGGAAATCCAGAGCAAGCGTCGCCGCAGTTCGATGAGGTGTGAAAGCAGAGTGTCTTCAGCGAGGTCTTCCTCGGGATGCTCTTTCGTCTCACTCACGATAGTTCATTCTTCGGGGCGTGATCATCATCCGATTCTGCGATCGTCGCTTCTTCGACCGCTTTGCGTTCGGCTTCCGCTGCGGCGACATCTTCTCCATTGTGGGTTTCGTTGTCTTCTTCGCCGGTGCCGGGATTATCGATGTCGTGTGCGGAAGAAAGGTTATCCTCGTCGGATTGTTCCGGCGTTTTATCGATGTTGTCTTCCGTGGATTTGAAAGAAGGTTGTCGCGCCGCCGGCTTGATTGTCGGAGGCCTGTTGATGTCGAGTTCTTCCTCGAGTTGTCGTTTCATGACGCGCGTCATACGTCGGGCCTGGCCGAGCCAGTTTCCGATTTGGTTGGCTATGCGCGGCAAACGCTCGGGGCCCAATACAATGAGCCCGATGAGCATCAGGAGAACCAGCTCCTGGCCGCCGATACCAAACATGCCGCCTAGACCTTAAGTGGGATGCGTCAGGCGCTGTTTTCTTTGGTGGGTTCTTCGGCGGGGGTCGTTTCGAAGCTTGCGTCTTCAGACTGGTCGCCGAGCTGCTCGGTGGTTTCCTTATCTGCCTCATTCATTGCTGAGCGAAACCCCTTGACCGCGCTGCCAAGGTCTGAACCAAGACCTTTAAGGCGCTTCGTGCCGAAGATAGCGATGACGATGACCAGAACGATCACAAGCTGCCAGATACTGACATTGGACAACATGTCTTTCCTCTCCCGGGCCGAAACGGCCCTCAATCTCTCTCATAACCCCGCCTCGCGGGGAGCGAATTATGTTCATGATACCCGTCCATGTGCAACAAAACCGAACGAAGATCACGCCTCCAGCCAGAATGTCACAGGGCCGTCATTAATAAGTAACACTTTCATATCAGCGCCGAAAACACCGGTTTCAACAGCTGCCAGCGATTCTTTGCATGCGGCAACAAAGCGATTAAAGAAATATCGGCCCATCTCAGGCGGGGCCGCCCGTGTAAAACTCGCCCGCGCGCCCTTCTGGGTGTTTGCAGCGAGCGTGAACTGTGGCACGGTGAGCAGCGAGAGCCCTTCATCCACAAGGCTTCGATTCATGCGTCCTGTTTCGTCCGGAAAAACCCGGTAGGTTAGAACACGCTCCGCCATCCGGGCGGCCTTTGCATCGTCGTCGTCGGGCTGAACCGCTAGGAAGACCAGCAGTCCGCGCTCGATATGGCTCGTGATCGTATCGTCCACCGTCACACTGGCCTCGCTAACTCTTTGAATGAGTGCAATCATTCCGAATCCTCCGGGGCAGCTGACCATCATACTAGGCATATTGAGGGCGGCAAGCTCACGAGAAACGGCACTTTTTGCGTCATTTTAGTGCTCACAGCCGTCGCTCTGACACATGGCAAGCTCAATCGACGGAGGGCGCCGGACCGCAAGTCATATGATCGGGCAGCTCACGATCGGATTTGGGGAACGGTTGCTCTATGGTCTTGTCACGCCAAGGATGGAGGGTTTTTTTTTACTAAATAGGGGCTATTTTTCCTCTTATTGTGTTATTGATAACCACAATAAGGAAAAAATGTATAAAAAATATTCTAAAAACTCCACAAATAGATATTTATTGTTAATGTAGAAAAAATAGTATTTTTTTTTCTAAAAAAATACGTTTTGTGGGATTTTAGATTACATGATAAGACGGTTTCCCGTAACGATGCCGCCATCTACACTATGTGACCTTAATTGATCCGCACAAGGTCAGGCATCAATGAAACGACGACAATTTGTAACAGGAATGGCGGCAGCGGCTGGGGTTACTGCCTGTACCACAGAACCCACGACAGCATCAGGGGAAGCGTCCGACCCGCAGGACACTTTTGAGTGGAATCTCGTCACCTCGTGGCCACCCGGGCTCCCCGGGCTGGGCATCGGTGTGCAAAATCTGGTCCGACGCATTCAGATTGCTTCTAATGGCCGACTGAAGATCAGGGTCTATGCAGGAGGAGAGCTCGTGCCGGCGCTGGAAGTGGTCGACGCCGTCAGCCGTGGAACCGTTCAGATGGGACATGACTCTGCCTACTACCATCGCGGCAAACTGTCTGCGGCACAGTTTTTCACGACGATCCCTTACGGGCAGACTGTCCATGAGATCAACGCGTGGATGTATTACGGTGGCGGTCTCGAGTTGTGGCAGGAAATGTACGCGGAGGTATTCAACGTTATGCCGTTTCCGGCCGGCAACACCGGCGTGCAAATGGCGGGATGGTTCAACAAAGAGATCAATTCGATTGCGGATTTGCAGGGATTGAAGATGCGAATTCCGGGCATCGGCGGTGAGGTCATGCAACGGGCTGGTGCATCGCAAATCACGGTACCCGCATCTGAAATTTTCACGGCGCTGCAAACGGGCGCGATCGACGCAGCAGAGTGGGTCGGCCCATACAATGATATTGCGCTCGGCCTACACAAGGTGGCGCGTTACTACTATTACCCGGGTTGGCACGAAATGGGCCCGATGCTCCAGTGTACGGTTAACATGGAGGCTTGGAACTCCCTGCCGGAAGATCTCCAGGAAATCGTGAGAAGCGTCTGCCAGGCAATCAACCTTGACATGATGGCCGACTACACGGCCGGAAATGCACGCGCGCTGGAAGAGATCAAGGCCGATCCGAACGTAGAGCTAAAGAAATTACCCGACGACGTATTGCGTCTTCTTAAGGAACTGAGCGACGCGGTTATCGCGGAATCAGCTGAAAAAGATGAATGGTTTGCGCGTATCAAGGCGTCGTTCGACGACTTTCAGCGC
>CAZWEW010000071.1:0-2330 GCA_964633055.1 uncultured Woeseia sp.
ACGAATGTATTGTTGGTCGCAAAGGGTGGTCAAGTTTCCATTACGGCGACTGACTTAGAGGTTGAACTAGTCGCTGAGGCGGAAGCGGACGTTGAAAGCCCCGGTGAAATTACTGTGCCGGGTCGAAAACTCTTGGATATCTGTCGGGCACTGCCGGAGGATGCACAGGTTTCGCTAAGCCAAAGCGGTGAAAAGCTGATCGTTAAATCCGGTAGAAGCAAGTTTACATTGACTACATTGCCCGCAGCGGAGTTTCCGGTGGTGGAAGATATCAATGCCGGACAGTCTATCGATGTCTCACAAGAGATTTTGGGCAGACTGCTGGAGAAGACGCATTTTTCGATGGCGCAACACGATGTGCGTTATTACCTAAACGGATTGTTGCTTGAAACGAGTGGTAACACTTTGAGAGCGGTTGCAACTGATGGACATCGTTTGGCCCTTTGTGAAGCTGGACTTGAAGGCAGCAGTTTGCCGGAGCAACAGGTGATAGTTCCGCGGAAGGGCGTGCTGGAACTACAGAGGCTCATGTCTGGTGAAGGAGCGCTGGTGATTGAATTGGGTACAAATCACGTGCGGATTCAGCTGGATGCAATTCGATTTACATCGAAACTAATTGACGGACGCTTCCCTGAGTATGAGCGGGTGATTCCCCAGGACACGAGCAATTCGATGTTGGCGGACAGAGAAACCCTTAGGAGCGCACTGCAGCGTACGGCGATCCTGTCGAATGAGAAATACCGGGGGATACGATTGATCATGCGGGATAACGGCATGGTGCTTCAGGCACACAACCCGGAACAAGAAGAAGCGGAAGAGGAACTCGAGATCGAGTATGCAGGCGAAGAAATAGAAATTGGCTTTAATGTCAATTACTTGCTGGATGCCTTTAGTGCTATTGAATCGAAAACCGTCAACTTGGCGGTCATGGACGGTAATTCCAGCTGCCTCATTAGGGAGCCCGGCAAGGAAGACTGTAAGTATGTGGTTATGCCGATGAGGCTGTAGAACGATTGAGCCTCTCAGTCTTCAGATGTATGGATTTTCGTTGTTTGGCATCTGCTGAGCTTGAGTTCGATGCTGGCCACAACCTGATCTACGGTGCGAACGGGGCCGGTAAAACGAGCATTCTGGAAGCAGCAGCCTATCTTGGGCGGGCCCGGTCTTTTAGGGGTGCGGGAAACCGGGAGCTGGTTCGGCATGGCCAGGAAGATTTCGTTATTTTTGGGCGTGCGGTGGCGGAGAATCGTGAGATCACGCTTGGTGTTCGGAATGGAAGGTCGGGTCTTGATATCCATGTAAATGGTGAAAAAAACCAGTCTGCTGCATCGCTGGCAGAAGCGTTGCCGCTTCAGATTGTAGATCCAGACATTCATAATCTGGTTGCAGGTGGGCCCGAGGGGCGCCGACGATATATTGACTGGATCGCGTTCCACGTGGAACAGGGTTACCTTGAAGGGTGGCGACGCTTCCGTCGGGCGCTAAAACAGCGAAATGCAGCACTTCGGGAAAACGCAGCCCCGGCTGCATTGACGGGTTGGAACGAAGAACTTGGCAAGCTCGGTGTCGCGGTGGATGCAACGCGCCGGCGAATGATCGAGATCGTTGGACCGACGTTTGAGGAATTTGGAAAAACACTACTACGTAGCCCTGTCAGTTTTGAATACCTTCACGGGTGGTCCGCTAACAAGACGTTACACGAAGCACTGGCGGATGTTATCGATCGTGATTTGCAGTTTTCGGGCACACAGGTTGGCCCCCACCGGGCGGATCTCAAAGTCAATGTCGAAGACCGTAGAGCCCGAAAACTGGTATCGCGAGGTCAACAAAAATTACTTGCCTGCGCGATGATCCTTGCGGCAACGGAGGTCGTGCAAGCGCATCTCGAGAAGCCTTTGTTGCTTCTGCTTGATGATCCAGCGGCGGAACTCGATCGCGATGCGGTTTTTCGGCTCATGCCGTGTGTCGAGCGTCTTGGCAGCCAGGTTATAGCGACGGCGTTAGATCCATCGCAGCCGCTGTTTACAAATACACCTGCGATGTTTCACGTGGAACAGGGGGTCATTCAACGCGTCTCCTGACAGCAGCTGAATAACAGTGTTTTCCGTTATAAAAAACCATAAAAAACCCTGTAAAAACACATGCTAAGGGCTGATTTGGGGCTCCTTTAAAAGCCTGGTTTTGATACAATGGGTTTGTTGCTTTCGCAGGAAATAAGATGACTAAAGTAGCTAAACGGAAAACCAAGAAGAAGGTTAGTAAAAAAGCTGCAAAGAAAAAGGCAGCCAAGCAAAAGACGAAAAAGAAAGCTACTAAGCGTAAAGCCGACA
>CAZWEW010000071.1:2340-4879 GCA_964633055.1 uncultured Woeseia sp.
ACAGAAAAGAAGAGACCGAATATACTTCCAGTAATATCAAGGTCTTAAAGGGCCTAGAGGCAGTCAGGAAGCGCCCCGGGATGTATATCGGGGATACTGACGACGGGACCGGTCTTCACCACATGGTGTTCGAGGTCGTCGATAACTCGATCGACGAAGCATTGGCCGGCCACTGTTCCGTCATTTCAGTGACTATTCACGCGGACGAGTCGATTACGGTCACCGATGATGGTCGTGGTATTCCAGTGGATGTACATCCCGAGGAGCAACGTTCCGCAGCGGAAGTCATCATGACGGTTCTGCATGCCGGGGGAAAATTCGATGATGATTCCTACAAGGTATCAGGTGGTCTCCATGGTGTCGGTGTGTCGGTGGTCAATGCCCTGTCAGAGCATCTGGTTCTGACTATTTACCGCGACGGTGAAATTCACCAGCAGGAATATCACAATGGCGAGCCGGATGCCGTGCTTGCCGTGGTGGGTGAAACCGAAAGGACAGGCACGATGGTGCGCTTCAAACCAAGCGCCAACACATTCACGAATATAGAGTACCACTACGACATTCTTGCGCGCAGACTTAGAGAATTATCATTCCTGAATTCCGGCGTTCGTATCGAGCTTGTCGATGAGCGTGATGAGAACCACGACGCTTTCGAATATGAAGGAGGTATCAACGCGTTCGTCGAACACCTTAATCGTAACAAGGCACCGATTCACGGGTCGGTTTTCCATTTCCAAGAAGAAAAAGACGGGGTCGCTGTTGAGGTCTCCTTACAGTGGCATGACGGCTACCAGGAAAACATGTTTTGTTATACGAACACTATTCCGCAGCGAGATGGTGGAACGCATCTTGCTGGTTTCCGAAGCGCCCTGACGCGGACATTGAACAACTATATCGAAAAGGAAATGTCGAACCGGAAAGATAATTTCACACCGTCGGGTGACGATGTGAGAGAAGGCCTGACCGCCGTACTGTCGGTGAAGGTGCCCGACCCAAAGTTCTCGTCCCAAACCAAGGACAAATTAGTTTCATCTGAAATTAAAGGGGTTGTCGAGTCGGCAATGGCAGGTGCACTCGAGGACTATCTCCTCGAAAACCCGCAGGAAGCAAAAGTGATCGTGTCGAAGATCATCGAGGCTTCTCGAGCTAGGGATGCGGCCCGCAAAGCCCGGGAAATGACAAGGCGAAAGGGCGCACTCGATATTGCCGGTTTACCAGGCAAGCTTGCGGACTGTCAGGAAAAAGACCCTGCGTTGTCTGAACTTTTCCTTGTCGAGGGTGATTCCGCCGGCGGCTCCGCTAAACAGGGGCGTGATAGACGAACTCAGGCCATCCTTCCGCTAAAGGGTAAAATTCTAAATGTCGAAAAAGCGCGATTCGACAAGATGTTGTCCTCTGTGGAGGTGGGTACCCTGATCACCGCACTTGGTACGGGTATCGGGCCTGACGATTTCAATATCGATAAACTTCGCTATCACCGCATCATCATCATGACAGACGCTGACGTCGACGGCTCTCATATCCGCACACTGTTGCTCACATTTTTCTACCGTCAAATGCCGGAGTTGATCGATCGCGGCCATATCTATATCGCGCAACCTCCCCTGTACAAGATCAAGAAGGGTAAACAGGAGGTCTATGTCAAAGATGATGCCGAACTCAATAACTACTTGCTCACAGCAGCACTCGACAATGCCGAACTCCATGTCAACGCCGATGCGCCATCGTTGTCCGGCGCAGCGTTGGAGGCGCTCGCGAAGGAACACATGACAGTTGAGAGCATCATGAACCGGCTGGCAAAGCGCTATGACACCAGCGTGCTACAGGCATTCACACAGTGCCAGGAAGTCACACCGGAAATGGTTGAAGACCGCGAGGCCCTCGAGGCTTGGACAGAAGAACTGTCAGCAGCGCTGCCCAAGGCCAATGGAGACCGTGCATCAAATGGTAATGGGGGTTCGTACGCGGCTGAGCTGGATCGTGGTGATGGCGAGAGAGAGGGTGTGCGTATCGCAGTTCGCAAAATGCATCACGGTTTGAGCCAAACTCGATATATACCGCGAGAGTTTTTCGACACAAACGAATACCGTCATATCATGAGTCTTGCCGGCAAGCTTGGCGATTTACTCGGCGAGGACGCGTACGTGCAGCGCGGCGAAAAGAGCCTGGCGGTAAGCGACTTCGCTGAAGCTGTCGACTGGTTGATGGGCGAGGCGAGGCGAGGCCAGTCAATCCAGCGTTACAAAGGCCTCGGCGAGATGAACCCGGCGCAACTTTGGGACACGACGGTCAACCCAGAAACCCGGCGGTTAATGCAGGTCAAGATCGAAGATGCGTTTAAGGCAGACGATATCTTCACAACATTGATGGGCGACCAGGTCGAGCCGCGCCGTGAATTCATCGAAAGGAATGCGCTGACGGTTTCAAACCTCGATGTTTAATTCCAATCACCGAGAGACCGGGACCAAGCCAGCCATATCGCAAGCGCTCTCGTCCCTGGCCAGTTACCGGCCCCCGGACGCCCGATACCGGTGGCCTG
>CAZWEW010000071.1:4889-10518 GCA_964633055.1 uncultured Woeseia sp.
ATCTGCGTCCGGATATCCAATACTGATTTCCTGCATCTTGCCTTCCACCCATGCCTGCACTTCCAGATTCAGGTCTCTGGGCGTCTTGTTGCCGGGGTTAATCGGCGGGCCGATACAAAACCGAATGCGGCCCGGCTCCTTCTTTAGCCCACGTCGTGGCCAGAAGTCGCCGGCGTTGTGGGCTACCGGCACAACCGGGACCTGAGCTTCCTGAGCGAGCAATGCCCCGCTGATTCCATAGCGCCGGGTCTGACCCAGTGGCATCCGGGTGCCTTCTGGAAAAATCGTCACCCAGATTCCGTTTGCCAAACGATCCTTACCCTGTTCGACGACCTGTTGAATAGCTCGAACTCCGGCACCGCGGTCAATTGCAATCGGTTTCATTGCGGCTAAACCCCAACCAAACGCTGGAAGCCACAGAAGCTCGCGTTTCAACACCCAGGCTTGTGGTGGAAAAATGGTCAACTGTGCATAAGATTCAAATACAGTTGTGTGCTTGATCATGATGACGCTCGGCACATCCGGGATATTTTCTTGTCCCTCCACCTCCCACCGGAGTCCGCATAACCAACGCCCGGCGACGAGCAAGGATTCTCCCCAAGCCTTCGCGATGCCGAACCGAAACGAATAGGGCATGAAAAAGAAAACTGCAATCATCAGCGACGCTATGCAAACACTAACGAAAAAATATGCTTGGAAGACAAGTGAGCGAAGCCAGATCATTGTTCTCATCTGGTCTGGTTGACGAAGGCCTCCGCGAACTGCGCAAGGTCGTCGTATACGTCGATCTCCAGACCGCGTTTGGCCAGTGCAGCTTCAGACTGGGTGCCATTGCCGGTACGGACGAGGATCGGTCGACCTCCGGCCGCAACAGCTGCATCGATATCGCGAACCGAATCACCCACGATCGGCACACCGATCAGCGGCACACTGTAATTACGAGACAGTTGCAACAACAAACCGGGTTGTGGTTTCCGGCAATCGCATCCTGCGTTGGGAAGATGGGGACAATAGACAATTTTCCCAATATCGCCGCCCGCTTTCCGAGCCGCGGCCAGCATTTTTTGGTGTATCGATTCCAGGGTTGCTACATCGAGCAGCTTACGACCGATACCCGACTGATTGGTCGCAACCGCAATATCGAACCCAGCGCGTGACAACCGGGCGATGCCCTCTAGGCTGCCATCGATGGGATGCCATTCATTGGTGGATTTGATGAAATATTCGGAGTCGTAATTGATGACTCCGTCCCGATCGAGTATGACAAGTCCGCGAGACACCGTTACCCGACTATTCCTGTGCGGGGGTCAGACGAGAGATGTCAGCAACACCCAGGAAGAGCGCTCTGAGTTCAGCCAAAAGTGCGAGGCGATTGCGCTTCATAGCCTCATCGTCAGACATCACCATGACGTCGTCGAAAAAATTGTCGACGGGCTCGCGCAATTCGGCCAGATGGCGCAAAGCATCAGCATACCGACGCTCATTGATAAGCGGCGCGACCTCTTTTTTTGCAGCTTGTAACGCATGATAGAGTACGGTCTCGGCACCGTCTGACAACAGCGCTGAATCGAGCGTGTGACTGTCGTCGAACTCTACCTGCCGCAGGATGTTTGCGGTTCGCTTGTTGGCTGCAGCCAGACTGATGGAAGACTCCAATCCAATAAACTCGGCGACCGCTCTGAGCCGATCCTGAAAATCTACCAACGATCTTGGATGGCGGACAAAAACCGCTTCAAACATGTCGGTCGTAATGCCTTCGCCGGAATCGATGAAATAGCTACGCAGTCGGTCGGTAATGAACTCGTGTAATTCGTCACTGATTTGCCTTAGCCGGTTGTCAATACCGGGTTGCTGATCAACAGCAGCAGAAACGCACTCACGCAAATCAACGTCAACCGCACCTTCTGTCAGGATACGAATAACGCCTAGTGCTGCACGCCGCAGCCCAAACGGATCTCTTTTGCCGCCGGGCTTCCCGCCAAGTAAGAACGCGCCGGCGAGTGTGTCCAGCTTGTCGGCCACGGCCAGAATCCTGCCGGCGCCGGATGTCGGTAATTGATCGCCAGCAAAACGAGGCAGATACTGCTCGCCAATTGCGGCTATCACTGCTTCAGGCTCATTGGCGTCTGCGGCATAGTAGGCACCCATCGTGCCCTGCAAGTCCGGAAACTCCCCAACCATGCCCGTCATCAGGTCGCACTTAGCAAGCGTGGCTGCACGCACAACCACCTCCTTGTCCTCGCCAATTTGTTCGGCCATAACCGTGGCCAGTTGGGCAACCCGCATGCTCTTATCATGTAGGGAACCAAGACCCTTCTGATAGACAACGTTTTTCAGTGCCTCGGTGCGATCGCATAACGGGGTTTGCTGATCTGTATTCCAAAAAAACTTGGCGTCCGCCAGGCGAGGATGGATTACTCGCTCATTCCCGTTGCGAACACGATCGGGTTCCCGACTCTCGAGATTGGCAATCGCAATGAAGGCTGGTTTTAATTCCCCGTTCTTGTCAGCGATCGGAAAATACCGTTGGTGGCTGGTTAACGTCGCGACAATGACCTCTCTTGGTAACGAGAGAAAATCATCGTCAAATGCGCCAGTCAGGGGCACAGGCCACTCGGTGAGTGCGCAGACTTCGTCAAACAACGCATCGTCAGAGACCGCAGTGCCGCCCGCTCTCTTTGCAGCTTGTTGGACGGCCTTTACGATCTGGGCTCGCCGGCTATGGAAATCCGCAACGACATAACCTGTCTTCAAAAGCGTCTCTTCGTACTCGCCCGCGGATTGAATGTCTATGGGATCTGGCGCGTGAAACCGATGACCACGCGTCAAGCGCCCCGCTTCAATACCAAGTACCGAGCCGGAAATGACGTCTTTGCCATAAAGCATCACCACCCAGTGGACGGGGCGCACGAATTCTTTTTCTCGATCGCCCCAACGCATACGGCGACGTATTGGCAAGCCATCAAGCGCTGCCTGTACGATACCAGGGACCAGATCGACAGCCGGGAGCCCGGTTTCCACGTGCTGGAATGTGAGCCATTCCCCGGTTTCTGACTTTTCGCGTTCAAGCGAATTGACGTCGACCCCACATTTTTTTGCGAAAGCAATCGCCGCCCTGGTCGGGTTTCCTTCTTCGTCGAAAGCGATCGATACGGGTGGGCCCTTCTGACTGGTTTCACGATCAGGCTGCGAGGGCTCGAGGGTTTTTACAAACACTGCCAACCGCCGCGGACTCGCGAACGGCGAGATGCCATCATGGGTCAGTCGAGCGCGGCCGAGACCTGTCTCTATCCCGGACGCAAAAGCATCCATCAGAGTTTTCAATGCTTTGGGCGGCAACTCCTCGGTGCCCACCTCAACAAGAAAATCTTGGCTCATTTGCCTCAATCTCCCGGCCCGACGGACTCAAGCATCGGAAAACTCAGCGCTTCGCGACTTGCATAATAAGCTCCGGCGACATTGCGAGCGATGGTCCGCACACGCAGGATATAGCGCTGCCGTTCGCTGACGGATATTGCCTGACGTGCATCCAGCAGGTTGAATGTGTGCGATGCGGTCAACATCTGCTCGTAGGCTGGCAACGCGAGTCCGGCCTCGATCAGTTCTTCGCTGACTTTTTCCGCTTGGTCGAATGCTTCAAACAATACGTCGATATTGGCCAGCTCGAAGTTGTACTTCGATTGTTCTACCTCGTTTTGGTGATAAACGTCCCGGTAGGTAATCTGGCCCAGCGGGCCGTCTGTCCAGATGATGTCGAAAATGCTTTCGACGTCCTGCAGATACATGGCAAGGCGTTCCAGACCGTATGTAATTTCGCCGGTGATCGGGCGGCAGTCGAGGCCACCGACTTGCTGGAAGTAAGTGAACTGGGTGATCTCCATGCCATTAAGCCAGACTTCCCATCCCAGTCCCCAGGCGCCGAGGGTCGGGGATTCCCAATTATCCTCGACGAAACGAATGTCATGCACGAGCGGATCGATGCCAATTGCACGAAGAGAGTCGATGTACAGGTCCTGAATGTCGTCGGGCGAAGGCTTGATGACGACCTGATATTGATAGTAATGCTGAAGCCGAAACGGGTTGTCGCCATACCGTCCGTCCGTCGGTCTTCGACTAGGCTGAACGTAAGCGGAACTCCAGGGCTCGGGCCCGACTGCGCGCAGGAACGTTGCCGGGTGGAAAGTGCCGGCCCCCATTGCCATGTCATAGGGCTGAGCGATAATACAGCCCCGCTTCGCCCAAAACTGTTGGAGGGTCAGGATCAGGTCCTGGAAAGTCTGTTTGTTTGAGGAATTATCCTTGGCCATCGCTGAATCTGGCTCACTCCAAGCTGATCCCAATTACGTCGGGTCGTCTGGTTCGCGCCATACAGTGGCTGAAGCCGCGCAGTATATAACCAGAAGCAGTGGCCGCAGTGTTTTTTTGTAAGCCACGATGATAAACGATGTGCTGGCGAATTCGGCTGTGTGTGCAAAATCGGTGCAAACTGACGTGAACCGCACTAAAATATTGTGCAATTAATTTTATATTTGCACAATTATAGTGTGTTCCCAAATAAGCTAAATCAAGAAAATTTTATTTAAAACAAATAGTTATACGTTAATCGGGGTTGGCACGTTTCATGCGCCATCGAAACATGAAGGTCGTCATCCTCGCCGACGGTGGTCGATTGGTGTTGCAACAACTGACTGAAGGAGAATTGCATGAGCGCCGCTGAGGTGATCAGCTTGATCAAAGAAAAAGATGTCAAATTCGTGGATTTTCGCTTCACGGATACCAAGGGTAAGGA
Organism: uncultured Woeseia sp.; assembly: GCA_964633055.1. Classification (GTDB taxonomy): domain Bacteria; phylum Pseudomonadota; class Gammaproteobacteria; order Steroidobacterales; family Woeseiaceae; genus SZUA-117. Next base: position 9,679 of record CAZWEW010000071.1, read on the forward strand.
ATTACACGTAACCGTACCGGCGCACACAATCGACGACGATGCGTTCGAGGAAGGTAAAATGTTTGACGGTTCGTCGATTTCCGGCTGGAAAGGCATCAATGAGTCGGACATGATCTTGATGCCGGATCCAGGGACTGCCGTTATTGATGTCTTTGCAGAAGATACGACGCTGAACCTGCGTTGCGATGTGATCGAACCCACAACAATGCAGGGCTACGACCGATGCCCGAGGTCACTGGCCGAGCGCGCTGAGGTCTATATGCGTTCGACCGGCATCGCTGACGATGCCTACTTCGGTCCCGAGAACGAGTTCTTCGTGTTCGATGATGTTCGCTGGGACGACAATATGCAGGGTGCTTTTTACTCCGTTGATTCTGCGGAGGGAGCTTGGAATACGAGCCGTAGCTACGAAGACTCTAATACGGGGCACCGGCCTGCCGTCAAAGGTGGCTACTTCCCGGTGCCGCCCGTCGACTCACTCCATGATATTCGTTCTGCGATGTGTCTCGCGCTGGATGAAATGGGCCTCGAGCCGGAAGTTCATCACCACGAAGTTGCTACGGCAGGACAGTGCGAAATCGGTGTGAAGTTCAATACACTGGTTCGCAAAGCCGATGAGGTACAGATATTTAAATACGTCGTACACAACGTCGCACACAGCTACGGTAAAACGGCGACTTTCATGCCGAAACCGCTGGTCAATGACAACGGTAACGGAATGCACGTTCACCAGTCTCTGTTCAAGGATGGTGAAAATCTGTTCAGCGGTGATGGCTATGGTGGCCTGTCAGATGCGGCGCTTTACTACATCGGCGGAATCATCCAGCACGCGAAGGCACT
>CAZWEW010000072.1:0-10359 GCA_964633055.1 uncultured Woeseia sp.
CCATACTAACCTCGGCGGCGCCGACTACGGCAATCGCTGGATGGAACGGTGCCGACCGACGAACAAAACCGGACCGGATGAATTCGGCGGCATGTTCGAGGACCTCTATCCCTACGAGGATATACTGGGACCTGGTGAACATCCGTTTCCGACCGAACACTGCCGGGTGACAATGACCATGATGGTCGAGCCGGGCACGTTTCTGCGCCAGGTAACAGAGGATTTCTATCATGCCGGCGGCAAATTCGTCATCCTAAACTTCGCGGAGAAGGAAGAACTCCTGACGCTTACGGAACCGGTGCTGTTCAATTGCACCGGCATGGGCGCGCGGCTGTTGTTCGGCGATGAAGAGCTTGTCCCGGCGAAGGGCCAGCTTGTCTTCTTTCCGCCGGACCCGGACGTGGACTACCTCACGATCGGAGGCGGCAGCAGCAATCTCTACATGTTTTCCCGAAGCGATGTCCTGCTTCTGGGCGGCACATTCAAGCCGGGCGACTGGACAACACACCCGGAACCCGAAGAGACCAACCGCATCCTGCGCGAGCACCAGCGAATCTTCGCTGGATTTTAATCACCAGTACCTGGGTGTGAGGTCGATAAAGTTGTTGCTGGTCGACGCTTCCCGCCTGATCATCACGGCTGGATGTCGTTCCCGACATTCAGCACGCGCCCGCGCCCGATTCGAGGTGATAAATTCCTTCTGAACGTCGGGATTGTCGATGGCGCCAAATGCCACCGTGTGAATCTCATCGTCCTTTTTTTCGTAGCATTCTTCGAAGGCTCTCTCAACAGCAGGATCCGTGATTTCGGACCCGTTTGACACAGACTGATCGAAAACGATCTCGACGTTGTACAAGCCAAAAACGGCGACGACGGCGACAACAGACGCAATGATTATTCTGCTCTTGTTCACATCCGAATTCTGCCATTAGTCTCGCCGAGGTTACATCCTGTTTTGATGCTTTCATGCTAGACTCGCGCGCAGTTGCCTCGCCACAAGAAAGACCGGAAACGGAGGATCAGATTAATGCGCGTCATCACAACTACATTTATTTGCCTGGCATTTGCCATTCCGGCTGCCAATGCCCAGATTCAGCCACAAACGGTCCAGCCGAACGAAATAATGTCCGACCCGGGCAAGAACTGGTTTATGGCGATTTCCGGTAATGCAATTGGCGGTGGCGGCGCCTACATCTTCGATGGAACGACGGGAGAAATGCAGGGACTGGTCACGATGGGAGGCCGGTCACCAGGCGTACAACCGAGTATGGCACGGAAGGAATTTTACTCGCCCGCTACATTCCATACGCGTGGCGCCTACGGCAAGCGCGAGGATTTGTTGATTGTTCACGATTTCGAAAACCTGTCTCCTATCGCGGAAATTGAGATACCAGACAAAATAACGATGCTCCGCTACCGAGCCTACCTGGGCATGATGAGCGATGGGCGGCACCTCGGGATCAACAACCTGACGCCGGCACAGTCGATCACGATCGTTAACGTCGAGGATCGTGAATTTGTCGGCGAAGTCTCAACCCCCGGTTGCTCATTGGTGATGCCGGTCGAAAACAACGATTTCCTGACAATCTGCGGCGACGGTACGCTGATGATGATCAACCTCGACGAAAATGGACGGGAAGAGAATCGTATCCGTAGCGAGAAGTTTTTTGAACTGACGGAAGATCCGATCTTCGATCGGCCGCAACAAACCAACAACGGCTGGTTCTTATTCACGAACGGTGGCAAGGGCTTCAATGTAACCACTTCGGGGGACGCAATCACTGTCAACCATGCATTCGACATCGTGACCAAAGAAAACGCCGAAGAAGGATGGTGGCCGGGTGGCGGTGAGCATGCCACCGTTCACAAGGACATGGGCCTCCTATATGTCACGATGCACCAAGGTGAGCAGTATTCGCATCATCAACCGGGTACAGAAGTCTGGATATTCAGCATGACCTCAGAGCGACGTATCGCACGAATCGAATTTGAAACGCCGGTCAATCACATCATGGTGACGCAGGAAGACCAGCCATTACTGATCGTCGGCGATGAAGAAGGCGGCACGCACGTTTACGATGCTTTGAAATTCACTCACGAGCGAACCATCGAGATGCCGGGCACGATTATGTACGTAGACCTCTGAGGGCCGACGTTTCGATGCTAGACCCACTCATCATCAAGGCAATTTCCATCGGCCTCGGACTGATGTTCATACTGGCTGGCTATCACAAGCTGGCGGATGGCCCCGCATTTCGTATTGCGCTGCTCGAATACCAGGTGCTGCCAGAGATACTGATTGTGCCAGCATCTCGGGCAATACCGTTCGCTGAACTTATGCTGGGTAGCGCCTGGGTGTTCGGCTGGTACGCCGCCGGCATGACAGCGTACGCTTCGGCAGTGCTGCTCGGCCTTTATGCCGCAGCGATTGTCTTCAATATCGCCCGCGGACGCCTGCATTTCGATTGTGGCTGCGGATTCGGGGGCAAGCGCAACAACGAGCAATACCTGTCCGGCGGGCTGGTTGCGCGAAACGTCGTACTGATCGCTGCCGCGCTCGTTACTACCCTGCCGACTCCGAACCGCTCGCTTGGCCTGGGCGACTACGCCACACTTGTCGCGGCCCTGCTCGCGATGGCCCTGATATTCGGCGCCACCAACCAGTTGCTTGCGAATCGCGCAGCGATCAATACCTGGAGGAAACACTGATGGATGCCGTTGTTGTATCCAATGTCATCCTCTGGATCGTCGTTATCGTACTGGGATTGGTCGTACTCGCGCTCGCCCGCCAGGTCGGCATCCTGCATGAACGTGTGGCACCTGCCGGCGCACTGATGCCGACTAGCGGCCCCAAAGTGGGCGAATTGACCGAAGCGATGTCGATTGCCGACATCAATGGTCACACGGTGACCGTGGGCGGACCGAGCACCGATCACATGAACACACTGATCATGTTCATCTCGCCGACCTGCCCGGTTTGCAAGTCACTCGTGCCAACCGCCAAGTCGCTTGCGTCAAGCGAACGCAATCGCCTGAACCTTGTCTTTGCGAGTGACGGTGACAAGCTCGAACGACACCAGGCCTATACGAAAGACCTTAACCTCGACAAGTATCCGTATGTGCTGTCCGAGAAACTCGGTATGAGTTTCGAAGTCAGCAAGTTGCCATTCGCCGTGCTGATCGGCGTGGATGGCACATTGCAAAGCAAAGGGCTCGTCAATACGCGCGAGCATCTCGAAAGCCTTATCGAGGCAATGGACACTGGCATTGCCACGCTTCAGGACTACGTTGGCCTAGCCCAACAGGATATCGACCATTCAGTGAAGGAAAAAGCTTCATGAATACCAAAAATATCGTCGACAAGACTTACTACTGGATAGATCAGACTGCCAGAGAGCAGACGTTGAAGCTGGCACGCCTCGTTTCGCGGCGCCACTTCCTGTCTCGCCTCGGTGCAATGCTTGCGGGCGCAGCTACATTGCCGTTGCTCCCCGTTGCAAGGGCGCTGGCGCAGGAACCCCAAGAAATGGGGGACGACCAGAGCTGCGACTACTGGCGCTACTGCGCGCTCGGCGGCACGCTTTGCACCTGTTGCGGCGGCACGACCACATCCTGCCCACCAGGCTCGGAAGCCTCACCGATCACCTGGGTCGGCACCTGCCGCAACCCAGTCGACGATCGCGACTACCTGATTTCCTATAACGACTGCTGCGGCAAGTCGAGCTGCCAGCGCTGTGGCTGCCATAACACCGAACGTGACAGGCCAGTCTATTTCCCACCGAATTCGGGCAGCATCCTCTGGTGCTTCGGCACGGAAGCACGTAGCTATCATTGCACGGTTGCAGTGGTGCTTGGCGAGGCCACCGGGGGGGATTGATGTCGCGCTTGATTGCCGCGGCGGCGCTCATTGCCGCCGCGTGCCCGATCGTCGCCGATCCACACACCGATTACCTGCTCTACTGCCGTGGCTGCCACTTGCACACCGGTGATGCCGTACCTGCTGCAAATATTCCCAGCCTGCACGAGCTTGCCCCCCTGCTCGAATCGCAGAAAGGACGGGATTACCTGGTCCGCGTGCCCGGTGTCGCGCAATCAGGAATGGACGACGAGCGTCTCGCGGCCGTCCTCAACTGGATACTGAGCAACTTCAACAGCGATTCCCTCCAGAACGGATTCGAACCCTTCACCGCCGAGGAAGTCGGCATAGCGCGCTCCAGAGTTCTAGCCAACCCCCTGAAAGCCCGCGAAGAGATTCTGAGTGGCACGTAAAGAACCGACGCTACCACGGGCACACATCATCATTCGACAAATATGTCCAGCGGCAGGATGGCGGTGACACCAACATTCGGCACGTCCACAAGCTGGGCAATCCTGAGATCAACCGCGACGCTTGCAATCATGTAAGCCTGGGTGCGGTCGTAACCGTACCGGTGAACGATGTAGTCGACCATGGCAACCAGCGCATTTTGCGCAGCCAGGTTCAGGTCTTTTGACAAGTTGGACAAACTCGCCACCTTCGCGCTCGCAAGATAGGCAATGTCGCGCGGAATCTCGCCCTCCGGTTTCAGCGGATAACCAGTCGTCGCGTAAAAGCGTGATGATGGAATGTTCAGTAGTGACGCCGGTCCCTCGTAGTGCGGGCCATGCGTCAAATCGCGGGTATCGCGAACAATGCGGGTTGTGACGGTGATATCGGCATCCATCTCGATCGCCGTGCCGGACACCTCCCCGTCGCCCTGCGCGTAGTGAAAATCTCCGATCGCAAGCCCACAACCGTCAACGTAACACGGCAGATACACCGTGACCCCCTCCTTGAGATAGCGAATATCCATGTTGCCGCCATTCTCCCGCGGTGGAATCGTCCTCAGGCATTCTCCGGACCTGCTGCCTTCCTCGCCGCACAGTGACGTGGGCTCAGCGAGTTCCGTGTCCGGCAGAAAAACCGCGCCACCCGCTTCAGCAAGACGCGCTTCACGATCGAGGACGTCATCCAGCAGGCCAGGACCAGGCAAGGTGACTATCACACCCGGAAAGCTCGCATTCGGAATTTTTACACCCGGGATCGCATCGCTCTCCGCATACCTATCATTAAGGCGCCAGACGACAAAACGACTCTCGCTGCCAACCGCATCACCCGCAAAACCGAACGGCGACGCACTCGTCCAACCAACGGGGCCAGGATCGATCGCCTCAATCGTCACTGCCAGTGTGTCGCCAGCAATCGCGCCTTCAATAAAGACGGGGCCGACGAGCGGGTGGACCACTCCAAATCCTTCCCGGGGACTCGCTTCCGCGACCGAAAATTCGTCCGGATCCAGCTGAATATCGCTCGCATCCCGCCCTCGCAGCGTAATCCTCTCGCCAGGTGCCGCCCGCACTGCCATCGGGATATCGGGATGAAGCCGGTTGATGCAGGCCGGATCGTCGGCGCACGAGATACCCGTGCCGCCGATCTCAACGTCGGCATCCGAGAGCTGTACAAACAAAACGAGTGTCATAACAAGCACGCGTATCGTCGCCATCGTTTCTCCCCTAATGCATGTGGTGACCGAGGTCCGCGCATCATACGCTGGTATCATGCGCGTCTCACTGAATCCGGAGCTCTATGAATGGATAACAGCAAGACCGAATCTTTCGTCAACGCGATGTGGGATGACTCGATCATTCCGGAACTATGCGAGTACATCAAGGTGCCGAACAAGTCTCCGATGTTCGATCCGGCATGGGAGGAACACGGCTACATGGACGAAGCCGTCCGGATGTTTGAACAATGGTGTCTCGAGCAGCCGATCAAAGGCATGAAGACCGAAGTCATCAAGCTCGAGGGCCGCACGCCAATACTTTTCATGGAGATTCCAGGTGATTCGGATGATGTCGTCCTGCTCTATGGCCATTACGACAAGCAACCGGAATTCGAGGGCTGGGACGAAGACCTCGATCCCTGGAAACCAGTCATCAGGGACGGCAAGCTGTACGGCCGAGGTGGCGCCGATGACGGCTATGCCGTCTTCGGCTCGCTGACTGCGATACGTGCTTTGCAGGAACAGGGGATTCCACACGCAAATTGTATCGTTCTGATCGAGGGTTGCGAGGAATCGGGCAGCTTCGACCTTCCCTATTACATGGACCATCTCGGCGATCGACTGGGTACACCGAGCCTCGTCGTCTGTCTCGATGCAGAGTGCGGCAACTACGAGCAACTCTGGTGTACGACGTCACTGCGCGGGAACCTGACAGGTAACCTCGAGGTCACCGTCCTGACCGAGGGCGTGCATTCAGGGTCAGCAACGGGCATCGTGCCATCTTGTTTTCGGATCCTGCGACAACTGTTGAGCCGCATCGAAGATGAAACCAGTGGCAATCTGAAGGTGGAAGACCTGTACGTCGAGATTCCGGAGCAGCGCCAGGAGCAGGCAAAACTTGCCGCCGAAGTACTTTCAGAGTCCGTCTATCGGAAGTTTCCCTGGGTCGATACCAGTGCGGCGCCATCTGAATCCATCTACGAACTCCTGCTCAGCAACAACTGGCGCCCCGGGCTGACCGTCACTGGTGCGGACGGAATGCCTGCGACCATCAATGCAGGCAACACAATGCTACCCAGTACCAGGCTGAAACTATCTTTCCGCCTGCCACCAACGCTAGATGCCGACGTGGCCGCAACCGCCGTCAAGAAAGCTCTCGACGCCGACCCGCCGACATTCGCTAAAACTCATTTCAAGGTTGAGTCGGCGATGGCCGGCTGGAATGCACCTGCCATTGCCGACTGGCTCGAGGGATCGATGATGAAGGCGTCACAGGGATTCTTCGACAAGCCTTCGGTCTACATGGGCACCGGTGGCACGATACCCTTCATGGGCATGCTCGGTGAGCAGTTCCCCGAGGCACAGTTCCTGATCACCGGGTTGCTGGGCCCCAACTCGAATGCGCATTGCCCCAATGAATTCCTGCACATCGAGAAGGGCAAGAAGCTGACCTGCTGCGTTGCACAGGTGCTCGAGGATCATTACAACCGGTAGAACATGTCGAAACGCGCGAAAATAGCGCTTGTTACAGTTGGCCTCCTGGTCGGCGCATACCTGTATCTGCAGGAGCGGAAGCCTGTCCCACTGACGGAATTCGAAATTTCCGGCCTGACGATGGGAACGACCTACCGCATCATCATCGCCGGTCCGGAAGAAAGACATATGGGTGATCTGGGCTCGTCAATTAGGCAAACGCTCGACGGGATCGAGTCCCGCTTCTCAACCTGGAATGAAAACTCCGAGCTCTCGCAACTGAACCAGGCGCCAACCGAAGAATGGGTTTCCGTATCCCCCGATCTCTGCAATGTCCTTAGCAATGCGGCAGAGGCCGCGCGCCTCAGCGAAGGAGCATTCGATCCGACCGTGGGGCACCTGGTCGCATTGTGGGGATTTACCTCCAATGAAGACCCTGTGCTTCTGCCGAACCCGTCAGCGGTCGATGCTGCACTGGCCAATACTGGCTACCAGTATCTCCACACCGACTGCGTCAACCGCCGTGTGCGTAAAGACCGTAATCTTTCGTTGGATCTGTCCGGTTTCGTCAAAGGCTACGCAGTGGACCAGGTGGCGCGACACCTGATCAAGGTCAACGCCCACTCGTTTCTCGTTGAAGTCGGTGGGGAGGTTTTCGCTTATCGCGGTAACCGGCAACGAAGCTGGCGAATTGGTATTGCGGCACCCGGGCTGTCGGACAATGATCCGGTCGACGTAATCCCAGTTAATTCGCAAGGCGTCGCGACCTCGGGAAACTACATGAATTTCTTCGAAATCGATGGCGAACGCTACACACATATAATCGATCCGACAACGGGATACCCGGTTCAGCATGACACCGCGTCAGTCACGGTTGTCGCCGAAACGGCAGCAGAAGCGGATGCCTGGGCCACCGCCTTGCTTGTCCTCGGTAGTGAAAAGGGGCTGACCGCTGCGCAACAAAGGGGAATTGCGGCCATGTTTGTCGATCTTTGCGAGGACGATGTCGTCATTCGCAGGAGCCGGGTATTCGACCGGATTCGTATGGATTAACCAACAACTTTATCGCCCGCTTCGATTCGGCCCGCCCGTGGGTTATAAAGAACACCCTGAGTACAAAAGAACAGGCGAATCCATGCACCATTCCCAAATCTACCGGGCGTCTGCGATTACGACGCTCCTGGCCGTATTATCGGCCGGTAGTCCCGCCCTGGGCGAGGACGACGAAAAAGATCAAGATCTGCCGCTCGAGGGCAAGACCGAAACGCTGACCTTTTCAACAGACGAAGGCTCGTGGCTATCGATCGATATCACACCCGACGGCCAGACACTGGTATTCGACTTGCTGGGCGACCTTTACAGCCTGCCAATAAGGGGCGGGACGGCAAACCGGATCACTTCGGGACTCGGTTACGACAGCCAGCCCGCGATCTCGCCGGACGGTGAAACGATCACCTTCGTCAGCGATCGCGATGGCGCATGGAACCTCTGGGTCGCAAACATCGACGGGACCGGCGCGCGCAAAATCTCGGACGAGACACAATGGGGCATCATCTCGCCGGAATGGACGCCTGATGGCGATTATATTGTCGTCACGAAGACTGCAGCACAGACCGAGATGACGATATACCACGTCGAAGGCGGATCCGGGGTCACGCTCACAGGTGCGGGCGACAACGAAAAATTCTGGGGTGTCGGGACAGCGATCTCCCCAAATGGAAAACATCTTTATTTCGCGAATCGTGTAAACGGCAATGGCCCGATCCGCAATTTTCCTGCCGCGCAGATCAGTCGCTATGACATGGACACCGGGATGCTCGAACCAGTCACCCAAGGTGAAGGAGGCGCCTTCCGTCCCGTCATTTCTCCGGACGGCGACATGCTGGTCTACGGGACGCGCTATGAGTCACAGACCGGGCTTCGGGTTCGCAACCTGCGGACAGGAGCCGATCGCTGGCTGACCTTCCCGGTTCAGCGCGATGGACAGGAGAACTTCCGCCCGCCGAGTCGGGACCTGCTGCCTGGTTACACGTTCACGCCAGACGGTGAGTCCATCGTATTCAATGCGTTCGGCAAGATCTGGCAAGTCGACGTTGACTCCGGCGAACGCAGGGAAATTCCGTTTTCCGCTGACATCAGTCTGGATATTGGACCTGACCTGACGGCTGGATATCGCGTTCCGCAAGGCGACCTGACGGCCACGTTGATCCAGGACCCACGCCCGTCACCGGACAATGAGCGAATCGCCGCTTCCGTACTGACCAAAATCTACGTCATGGACGCCGACGGCAGCAATCTCGAACGTCTGACGCGGAACGATGCACTCGAATTCAAGCCCGTATGGTCTCCGAACGGTCGCTGGATCGCCTACACTACCTGGTCACAGGACAGCGGCGGGCACATCTATCGCATGCGATCGAATGGCAGCGGCCGGCCGCAGCAACTGACGGATATTGCGGCGTTCTATACCGACCTGGCGTACAGCACCGATGGCGAATCGATCGTTGCAATGCGCGGCAACGAGTTCATGCGTAACCAGACCTTCAGCGAATTCGGTGGTCTGCGTATTCCGCTCGAACTGATCACATTGGCCGGCGGCGGCGGTCCGCAGACAGTAATCGCCGCCGCAAATGGCGCGCGTTACCCGCACTTCGGTCCGGAAGACAACCGGGTCTACCTCACTGGCGAAAAAGGCCTGTTCTCCCTGCAACTCGACGGTACTGATCGCCGCGAGGAAATAGTCGTCAACGCACCACGCGGTAATCGTCGCGGCGAAGAACCTCCAAAAGCAGAGGCGATCTACATCCATCGCGACGGACATCACGCCCTGGCATTTGCAAACAAGCAGGTCTGGGCGATAGCGATGAACCGCTTCGGCGCAAAAGCGCCAACCGTCAACCTTCGTGGTGGCACCCTGCCCGTCGCGAAACTTACTGAGATCGGTGCCGATTACCTCGGCTGGACCTCTGATGGCGACAGCGCCTGGTGGGCGATCGGCAATACATTCTTTTCCCGCCCGCTGGACAGGGTCGAATTCCGTAAGGATGAGGGCACGAAAACAGAACCGACTGCTGATGACAGCCAGAACGCGGAAGATAAACCGTTCGTTCCGGAGGATGAGCACGAATCGGTGACGGCGGTTTCGATGCATGTTGTGGTACCGCGAAATACTCCATCCGGTTCACTGCTACTAACGGGCACGAATGTCATCGCGATGGCCGGCGATTCGACGGAGGCCATGAACTCGGTCGCCTTGAATCAGGACATCCTTGTGACCGACAACCGGATTGCGGCCATTGGCAACCATGGATCTCTGGACGTGCCAGACAACGCAACGATTGTCGACATCGCGGGCAAATATGTG
>CAZWEW010000073.1:0-10196 GCA_964633055.1 uncultured Woeseia sp.
ACGGCATCGTGTCGCAAGCATCGAACCTGTCCGACACGGGTGAAGCAGAAGCGCATTTTCGGCAACGTCGAGGTCTTGCCGACAATCGCCGTCTGAGCTGCCAGGCCACTGTCGATGGAGATATCGTAATTGACGTCCCCGAGTCCAGCCAGGTCCACCGGCAGCTTGTCCGCAAACCGCATGAAGCACACGACATCAAGATCGTCCCAGTCACGCATGCCTATTTTGTCGAGGTCGGCAACCCGGACATGCATGATCCGACCGGTGACCTCGAGCGCTTGCGGGTGGCCATCTCCCGCGATTGGGAAATTGAAGACCTCTCTGTTGCATTGCCCGCGTTGCACGACATGCAATCGGCGCTTCGCAAGGGCGACTGGCAGGTCACCGTCGCGATCAGGAACGAGCAGGAGATTATCGCGGTCTGGCCCGGTTTCCGGGAGCGCGTCTATGGCGTCGCCGTCGACGTCGGGTCAACGACCATTGCGGCGCATCTCTGCGACCTGACGAGCGGTCGCGTCCTCGGCAGCGCGGGACGCATGAATCCGCAGATTCGATTCGGTGAAGACCTGATGAGTCGCGTGTCCTACATCATGATGAACCCGGGTGGTGATTCGGAACTCATCGCAGCGGTACGTGAGGCAATCAACAAGTTGATCGCAGACGTGGTCGGGGAAGCCGAACTGGAACTGGAAGACGTAGTTGAGGTGACGCTGGTCGGCAATCCGATCATGCAGCACCTGGTGCTCGGGCTTAACCCGATAGAGCTCGGTACGGCACCTTTTGCGCTGGCGACAGACAGGGCTGTCAACATGCGTGCGCGCGAGATCGGGTTGCAGATTAATCCGGGCGGTTATGCCTTCGCCCTGCCCTGCATCGCCGGGCACGTTGGCGCCGATACGGCAGGCGTACTGCTCGCCGAAGCACCCTACGACAGGGAAGAAATATCCTTGATCGTCGATGTCGGGACGAATGCCGAGATGTTGCTCGGCAACAGGGACCGCATCCTTGCCGCATCAAGCCCGACGGGCCCCGCTTTCGAAGGCGCCCAGATCAGCGCCGGACAACGCGCCGCGCCCGGCGCGATCGAACGGGTCCGTATCGACCCTGAAACGCTTGAACCGAAATTCCAAGTCATTGGTAACGATCTCTGGTCGGATGATCCGTCGTTCGCTGAGCAATTGCCATCGAGCGGCGTCACCGGCATATGCGGCTCGGGAATCATCGAGGTCATTGCCGAACTCTATCTTGCAGAGGTCATCCGTCACGACGGCACGATTACCAGCGACGCAGCCGCCAGATCGGAAAGAATCAGAGCGGACGGCAGGACATTTTCGTACATGCTCTACGATGGGGAACCAGCCATCGTCATCGAGCAAAATGACGTGCGCGCCATTCAGCTCGCCAAGGCAGCCCTCTATGCCGGCGCCCGATTGCTAATGGAAAAACTGGGCGTCGAATCCGTCGACCGCATCCGCCTCGCCGGTGCCTTCGGAACACACATTGACGTCAAGTACGCAATGGTGCTTGGCATGATTCCTGACTGCGATATCGATCAGGTGTCCTCTGCAGGCAACGCCGCCGGCACCGGCGCCCGGATTGCACTGCTCGACAGATCATCGCGAGCGATAATCCGAAACGTCACGCGCAAGGTGGAAAAAATAGAGACCGCCGTCGAAGAACGATTCCAGCATCACTTCGTCGGCGCCATGGCAATTCCTCACGATGCGGACCCGTTCCCGCGTCTCAGGGAGATCGTTACACTGCCTGAAAGAAAGACGGCCGTTGTAAGCAGGACCAAGAAAAGGAGACGTCGTTGAACATGCCTGCGAGCGAATCAGAGCATGAAATCCTGACGCACGACCTGCGCGAAGCCTATATGGAGATCTTTCCCGCGAAAGGCATCGAGGAAAAACTGCAGATACTGCCGCCTAATTCGTATGTCGCAGTCACCTGCTCACCCAGGAAAGGAGTCGACGAAACGCTAGATCTGAGCGAACAATTGATCACGCAGGGATTTCGCGTTGTCCCCCACATCGCAGCGAAGAACGTACGCAACCGGCAACATGTCAGCGAGATCATGGAACGCCTCGACAGAATGAACATCGACAGCATTTTCTGCCCGGGCGGTGACCGACCAGAACCCGTGGGTGAGTTTCAAACCGCGTACGAGTTGCTGGAGGCGATTGACGAACACGGGCACAACATTGACCTGATCGGCATCGCGGCACATCCGGAAGGCCACCCCGATGTCGATGATGACACGCTGATGAAAGAACTCGAGCGTAAAGCGCCACTGGCGACTTACATCGTGACACAGATGTGCTTCGACGCCGATCTCCTCGGCAACTGGCTTATAGACCTGACCCGCCACGGCATTACGCTCCCCGTTTGGATCGGGCTCCCCGGCGCTATCGACCGTACACACCTCATCAGGACATCGATGCGCATCGGTGTTGGCGATTCCCTGCGGTTCCTGCGAAAGAAATCACAGGTGGCAGCCGAGCTCATGAAATCGAGCGAGTACCGTCCGGACGAACTGGTTTCACAGATCACTCATTACCAAGCATTACCCGAAACCAACGTCGCCGGCTACCACCTATTTTGTTTCAACCAAGTAGAGAACACCGAGAACTGGCGCAAAGAAACCATCGAGCGTCTGAAGTGACGAGACGCTCACATCGGCGGCGGCGAACAGCGGAAACAGTCCGGCAGTTGCCATGGCAGGAGGTCCGCAACAACTGGTCGCCCGTCGAAGTGCTGAGCGAGGATGAAGTGGAGGCCATCGTCGATGCCGCATTGAAGATTCTCCAGACACAAGGTTTCAAATTCCTCGATGATGAGAGCCGTCGAATCGTCGAGGCGGCAGGCGCTGAACCAGCCAACGAAACTGGAATGACCCGCTTCGATCGCAACTTAGTAATCGAGCGAATCGCTTCCATACCGGAGTCTTTCTCATTGCGTGCACGCAACCCAGCGCATGACTTGCAGATGGGTGGCAACAGCATCTGTTTTGCTGCCGTCGGCGGCCCGGCTTTCGTCAGCGATCTCGACAAAGGGCGACGCCCCGGCACGCATGAAGAGATGTGCGATTTCTTGCGAATCGTGCAGAGTCTCAACATCATTCACCAGGAGGGTGGCGGCTGCTTCGAACCCATGGACCTGCCACCCCAATCGCGTCATCTAGACCTCTACTTCGCGCAGCTGACGTTGCTCGACAAAAATGCGCAAGGTTACCCGCTCGGCCGCGACCGCACAGTCGATTGCCTCGAGATGAACGCGATCGCACTGGGAATTTCCCGCGAAGACCTAGCATCGAATACAACCGTGCTCGCCATCGTTAACACCAATTCGCCGATGCAGCTCGACGTTCCGATGTCGGAAGCGGTTTTCGAGCTGAGTGCCGCCAACCAGGTGACCTGCATTACGCCATTCACACTGGCCGGCTCGATGAGCCCCGCCACTCTGGCCGGCACGCTTGCACAGCAGACAGCCGAAGTGCTCGCCGTCGCAACGCTATCACAGTCCATCCGTGCCGGCGCACCGATCATGTACGGCGCGTTTGCGTCCAACGTCGACATGCAAAGCGGCGCGCCTGCGCTCGGCACACCCGAGTATTCCAAGATGACGCTCGCCAGCGCACAGATTGCACGTCGACTCGGCATGCCCTTCCGCTCGAGCAATACGACGACATCGAACTGCGCTGACGCACAGTCAGCATACGAGAGCCAGATGTCGCTGTGGGGCGCAATTCTCGGACATGCGAATCTCGTCAACCATGCGGCCGGCTGGCTCGAAAGCGGCCTGACCGCTTCGTTCGAAAAACTGATCATCGATGCCGAAATGCTGCAGATGCTGGCCGAAACACTGAAACCGATTGCGATCAACGACGAGGAACTGGCGCTTGATGCGATCGCAGAAGTACCACCGGGAGGTCACCACTTCGGCACGGCTCACACGCTGGAAAGATATGAGACGGCTTTTTACACACCCATCCTGTCAACCCGGCAGAATTTCGAATCGTGGACGGAGTCTGGCGCGAGCGGGACGGCGAAACGGGCCAACACAATCTGGAAACAACTGCTTGCCGAGTACCAAAAACCCCCCATCGATCCTGCCACCGAAGACGCGCTTTGCGACTTTGTCGAACGACGCAAGCGCGAAATCAACAAGACACGGATAATCCCATGCGACCTTCATTAAACATCCTGAGTAACAATCAGATCATCAGTATTCTCGACGAGTCCAAACGTCTGATGGCCGAGGTCGGTATGGAAATCCGCGGCGAGCAGATGAAAGCTCGTTTACTGGACAGCGGGCTAAAGACCGATGACAGTGGCAACCGCATCCTGTTCCCGGCCGACGTCGTCGAAAAGGCGATTGCCGACGCTCCGTCGAGATTCACGCTCCATGACCGCGATGGCAACCCTTACACGGAGATTGGCGGTGACAACGTGCATTACACGCCAGGTTCCAGCGGACTGAAGATTCTGGACCACCGTACGAATGAGACGCGGCTGGCAAATTCCACCGACTTTATCGAGTACGCGCGAATCTGTGACGGGCTGGAACATGTCGCCTACCCGTCGACAGCGTTTTCAACGAACAAAGATATCGAGTCGCAGGTCTCGGATGCCTGGCGGCTGTACATGCTGTTGACGACCTCGAAGAAACCGATGGTGTCCGGCGCATTCAGCGAACACGGCACGCCACGAATGGTGCAGATGATGGAAATGTTCCGCGAGGATCACGAAGACCTGATAGCCAGGCCGATGTCGATCTTCACAATCACGGCGACCGGCAACTTCCGCTACGGCGAAGACTCCTGCCAGAACATGCTCGACTGCGTCGAAGCGGGGATCCCCGTCGAAATCGTGCCGGTGACGCTGATGGGCCTGATCGCACCAGTGACACTGGTTGGAGCACTCGTCTTCCACTGCGTCGACGTGCTAACGGGCATCACAATGGCACAGATTGTCAGGCCGGGTGCGCCGGTCTTGTTCGGTGGTGCGCCAGCAACATTCCACATGAAAGCCGCCAGTTCACCGATGGCGGCGATCGAGGCACAGCACCTGAATGTCGGCTATGTCGCGATCGCAAAGCACCTCAATCTGCCATCGCAAGCATACATGGCCCTGTCTGACGGCAAATTCCTCGATGCCCAGGCGGGCGGAGAAACTTTTTCGAGCGCCCTGCTCGCGGCAATTGCCGGCGTGAACTCGGTGTCTGGTCCCGGCATGCTCGACTTCGTGCTGACTTTCAGCCTGCCAAAACTTGTATTCGACAACGAAGTCTGCGGGCAGTCACTGCACTTCGTACGCGAAATCGAGATCCTGAATGACCTGCCAACCGGTGACCTCGTCGCAGACCTAATGAAGGACGATCACCTAATTACAAGTCCGCACACGCTTGAGCAGTGGCCGAAACAACTTTACCTGACGGACCCGGTTTTCGACCGAGAAAATCGCGAAAACTGGGAAAAAGCCGGTGCGAAAAACCTGAACCAGCGTGCGAATGACCAGGTCGAGGAACGACTGGCTAATTATCGGCCAATCGAGACGGATCCCGCCGTCGACAAAGCAATGCGCGCACTCATTATCGAAGGCTTCGAAAGCCAGACCGAATTGCCGGGCATCCCGCCACCATCGGAAGGACCTGTCAGCAAAGCGCCACAAGGCCGGCGCGGTCGCGCCGGACGGCGGCGACGCGGCTAGCCGCGCGTGCCATTCATTCTTCGATCGTCGTGCCGGTCAGGCCCGCGATCGCCGACAAAGTTGTCTGGGCAGCATTGAGTCCGAGCCGGAAGTCATCGTCACTGAACGTCGTCCACACATCCAGCGGGGTATGCCACGTCGGGTTCCAGCCCGCACCCGTATGGGCGCCACGCTCGTTTTCGCGAAGACTGATCGACGGCACGATATTCATGAACGGCGTCGAGTCCGTATTGGTCATGTGCGGGCCGACGGTTGCCGGATAATCGGTAGTATATCGGTCGGCGGCTGCCTTAAACACGAACGCCAGCTTCATGGATTCATCGGTCAGGACGGAATTCGACTGGAACTCGATATTGAAGTCGGCCTCGGGTCGTTGATCACGGCTCACAGTGCCGTCGGCGCGCGGTGAGCCATGGTCCCAGAGCATCATGTCGTGCTGGATCATTCCGAGCCACCGCGGTTCAGGGTATTTTCCTGATCCGGGGGGATCCTCCACGCCCTGCATAGCCTTCCGTTGCTCGACATAGGCATAGGCACCATTCAGGCCAGTTTCTTCGTTATTCCACAGCGCGAAACGAATCGAACGTTCGGTCTTCACATCGGGTGCATTGAATATCCGCGCCAGTTCCATGACCAGAGCCGTGCCCGAACCGTCATCGTTGACTGCTTCGTTCACACCGTGACCATCCATGTGGGCACCCAGGATGTACATCTCATCCGGCCGCGTGCTGCCAATTTTCGTGCAATAGACCTCCTGGCGAGAACCGTTTACGGGTTCTTCCCGGTTCAGTTCCCGAATACTCGCATCGGGTTGTGCCATCAGGTCGCGATTGACACCGGTGGACGCGCGGTAGCCGTAGATCGAGGAGCCGCCGGGTCCGCTGCCATTGCGGCCAACCTTGCCGCCCGTCGATGTCGTCAGGCCACGGTTGTCCGGTTGTGGGCGAGGCCCGCGGGGCTCGCGGGGCTCCGGATCGTAAACGTAGTCGAGCCTTTCGACATCCTGGCAACCGACATCTATCAGGAACTGTTCGATCCAGTCCAAGGCATCCCGATTGCGCTTTGTCCCCTGGCGACGATCGCCGAACTGCGTGAGGTCCTTGAGCGTCGTCTTGTAGTTGTCGAACGTGAGGCGACTGACGAGCACCTCGACCGAGTCGACCGCTTCCACTTCAGCGGACGGTTCGGTTTGCGCGAACGCTACGCACGCCTGCGCGAGACACAGGGGAACGAGACGGAGCGCTAGCGGAAATCGGGATCTGGACATAGTTGACTCCGGGAGTAAATGCTTGATGCCATCATTCTAGCCATACAGGCGCACCCTGATGGCGGCAATGTCGTCCGGACCCGTGCGGCAGCAACCACCGATACCCTTCGCACCCGCAGCATGCCAGTCCGAGACGTTGAAATTGTGGTCGAGATCACAGGCGTTACCCGACCAGCTGTTGTCCTCCGAACGATAGGTCTCGCCGGAATTCGGATAGACAACAATGGCTTTTTCCGGGGCAGCCGACTTGAGTTCCTCGATCAGCAACGCGACGAACTGTGGCGGGGTGCAATTAACCCCCACGGCTGCCACTCGCGAATGCTCCGCGAATAGCCCGGCCGCCGCCCAAAGCGGTGAGCCGTCGCTCAGATGGCGTTCATCCCGGCAGGCGAACGATACCCATGAGGGTGTGGACACATCGTCCAGCAGGTCTGCCAGTATTTCGGCCTCACAAAAATTGGGAATCGTTTCGACGGCAAGCACATCGGCACCAGCCTCATCGAGCAAACGCAGTCGCTGGGCATGAAAGTCACACAGGTTCTGATCCGAAACGTCGTATGCGCCCGTGTATTCGGAGCCGTCGTGCTGGGCCGCCCCATAGGGACCTACGCTCGCGGCAACCAGCAGCGGTGAGTCAGCCTCAGGATGGCATGCGAGGTATTCGTCACAAGCCGTTTTCGCCAGTTCGACTGCGCTGACCGTTAAACGGTCCGCCTCTTCAGCCGTCATCCCATGTGACATAAATCCCTGGCGACTGGCTTGGTAACTGGCGCTAATGATGCAATCGGCCCCGGCCTCCAGGTACGCCCGGTGTGCCTCGACGATGGCGCCGGGGTTGCCTGTCAACAACGATGCAGACCACAGGTCGTTACCAAGATCGAACCCCATCGATTCGAGCTGCGTGGCAAGTCCGCCATCGATGATGATCGGGGTATCGCTGTCCAGCATTTGCACAAAATTGTTCATCGGAGAGCCACCCTGCCATACTTGCCGGGCGCAAACCAATAATGATAAACGCATGATCAATCGCCGAGAATTCATCTCCACCGTCGGTGCCATCAGTCTTGCACCTAGGGCGACCAGCGCCGCATTTCCGCTTATCAAGCCGCCGCGCATCAGGCCGGGCGACCGTGTTGGCCTCGTGAGCCCCGCCACCGCCGCTTTCGAAACCGAACCGACCAAAATCTGGATCGATGCGCTCGAGTCATTGCGTCTGGAAGTGATTCTCGGTAAGAACTATTACGCTCGCCATGGTTACTTCGCCGGTGAGGACGAAGCACGTGCCAGCGATATCAACGCGTTTTTCGCTGACCCGTCAGTGAAGATGATATTTGCCCGGGGTGGCTGGGGATCGCCGCGCCTATTGCCGCTGCTCGACTACGAGATGATTCGTGCGAATCCGAAAGTGCTGCTCGGCTACAGCGACGCGACAGCATTGATTACTGCAGTTCATGTAAAGACAGGGTTGGTCACGTTCCACGGCCCAAGTCCATTGAACGTTTTCTCGGCCGAGCACTTCCGACGCGTAGTCATGAACGGCGAGTCTTACCTGCTCGAGAATCCAACCTTCCTGACCGAGAATACACTGGTACAGACAGAGAATCGCATCCAGACGATCACAAGCGGCAAAGCGCGCGGCCACATCCTCGGCGGAAACCTTTCTCTGCTCACGGCGGTGACAGGATCCGGCTATCTCCCAGAGTGGGACAATAGTATTCTGTTTATCGAAGACGTCGATGAGGCCGTCTACCGCGTGGACCGCATGATGACCGAGCTGGCGCTCACCGGCGTACTCGACAAGATCAGCGGCTTCGTTTTCGGACGCTGCACTGAATGCGGGTCCAGCGGCAGCTTCGGTTCACTCACGATGGAGCAGATGATCGCGGAACACATTCGGCCACGTGGCATCCCGGCATTCAGCGGCACGATGATCGGCCACATCGATGAGCAATTCACGATTCCACTGGGCATCGATGTGGAGATCGATGCGGACGCGGGGACGATCGAGCTGCTCGAAGCTGGCGTTTCCTGAATCGACGTTACCGGGATCGAAGTGTCAGTGAAGTACGATCTAAAACTTAGTGAGAAACGTAAACGATGAAGATATCTATTATATTAATTGGGTTGGTTCTTTGTGGTTGCGCCAGTCAACCAACGGAGTCGACGTCAGAAGTAATTGATATTCATGTTTTTTACGAGGAGCCGAAAATCGACTATGGAATACTCGGTCGGGTCGATGTAACAAGACGGGCCGATCGTGAGATGGACGTGCTGGTGCAAGTTTTACGCCGCGCTAAGGAACTTGGCGCCGATGGAGTAATTGTTCATTCCATCCTTAATAAAGGGACAGTCGCAGGATTAGGTGACACATTCGGGACAGGGGGCGGCGGCGGGTTTGCGGTATATCAGATAAATGCGACAGCAATAAGTTACGCCCAATGATTGATAACAAATGAACCAGTGCAAGTTTGAGTCCGTATGAAGCGCAGGGTGAACTTCCACAGATACACAAACAAGATCGATTAGGCAAATTACGCCTAACACGTGAGCTATCGATTCAAAACGTCCGCTTTTGGCCGAAATAGGCCTCTCGTCAACGAGTAAATAACTGACTTTGAGCATCCGCTTTGGAGAAAAGCGGACACGCCCAATTAGCAGTCGCCCGGCAGGTTCGCTATCCAGACTCTAATCAACTGGACGGCTTCGTCGTGAGCTACCGCCCTGCCGAGTTCCGGCATCATGATAGCCGGGTCATCATGTTCCATCCTGTAAAGAAGAATCGATTGCTCCGGCTTTCCAGGAAAGATGTCGTAAGGCCGATTGCCGCTGCCACGACCGACTGCGACAGGCGGTTTACAGACACCAAACGCTCGATTCATCTCCGCGTTTTGGCTTAGATCGAGCGCGGACGTGTCCGCCGACCCATCCGGATTATGGCAGTGCGCGCAGTTGCTATCGAGGTAGGCGCGCACGACGGCGGCGACATCCGCCCGGTCGCGCTCCGACCATCGTGGCACACGGGATGGCGGGATGTCCGGTTCCTTGAGCCTGTCCGTGTCAATCCAACGTTCGATCTGGTTTTGTGCGCCGTCCACGTAGACAAAAAGCCGGTTCAACTGCGGTGCCTTCGGCCCGAGCGGCCGAATCTCCTTCGTCGTGAAATCCGGCACGTGGCACGAGGCACAAGCCGGGTGGCGAGAAGGCGAAGCCGCCACAGG
>CAZWEW010000074.1:0-9993 GCA_964633055.1 uncultured Woeseia sp.
CCACGGTTTTGCCGAATGGTACCGGCAAGTCGGTGCGTGTTGCCGTTTTTGCTCAGGGTGAAAACGCCGACAAGGCGAAGACTGCCGGTGCGGATGTGGTCGGATGTGAAGATCTCGCTGAACAGGTCAAGGGTGGTCAGATGGACTTCGAAGTTGTTATCGCGACCCCGGATACCATGCGGGTCGTCGGTGCGCTTGGACAGATTCTTGGTCCCCGCGGTCTGATGCCGAACCCGCAAGTCGGTACCGTGACGGCGGATGTCGAAACGGCGGTCAAGAACGCCAAGGCGGGACAGGTCCGCTATCGCACAGACAAGGCAGGGATCATTCACTGTCAGATCGGTCGTGCCGACTTCGAAGTGTCTGCACTGAAGGAAAACCTGGAAGCGCTGTTGGCGGACCTGAAGAAGGCCAAGCCGGCGTCGTCGAAAGGTCAGTATCTAAAGAAACTCACGGTGTCCTCAACGATGGGTCCGGGGGTTTCGATTGATCAGGCGTCGGTAGACGTCTGATCAATGTATTTTGTGGTGTCGCTCTTGGGTGCGCCGCAAAAGATGCCGGCTTAAAGGCCGGTCATCGTCGAAGACCGCAGGTGGTTGGCGTAACACCCAACCTTAATGCATTGCCTGCGCAGATGGTGAAACCTGAGTTGGAGCAATCTGGCAATGGTTACCACTGTCGACATGGGGAGCGGGGCAATATCCACCGCTCACGGGTGTAACCGTAAGCCAGGAGAAATTCATGGCACTGAAACTTGAAGACAAGAAAACGCTTGTCAAAGAGGTGAACGTGGTTGCCGGCGAATCTCTCTCTGCTATAGCGGCGGAGTACAGGGGTTTGTCAGTTACAGAAATGACGGAGTTGCGGCGTGAAGCCCGCGAAGCCGGCGTCTACCTGCGTGTCGTCAAAAACACGCTTGCGCGCCGTGCCGTCGAAGGGACCGAATTTGAGTGCATGCAGGAAACACTCAAGGGGCCAATTTTGCTCGCGTTCTCAAAGGAAGATCCAGGTGCCGCTGCCAGGGTGATCCGGGAATTCGGCAAGGAGCATGAAGCTCTGCAGGCGGTATCGCTATCTGTAGGCGGGCAGCTCATGCCGGTGGCTGACCTCAAGACGTTGGCTGATCTGCCAACGCTTGATCAGGCACGGGCGATGCTGCTCGGCGTCATGGTAGCCCCGATGGCCCAATTGGTACGGACGCTCGCCGAGCCTCCCGCGATGTTCGCACGGACACTGTCCGCGCGCAGCAGACAGGACACGGCGTAGTACTGGAGCATATAGATTAATTACCTGACTCAGGTTTAGTAATTCAAGAGGAAACTCAAAGATGGCAATGTCAAATGAAGATCTACTTAAAGAGCTGAGTGGCAAGCCGATCATGGAAGTGGTCGAGCTCGTCAAAATGCTTGAAGAGGAATGGGGTGTGTCCGCAGCTGCGCCGGTTGCAGTCGCTGCCGCAGGTGCTGCCGGCGGTGATGCTGGTGAAGCCGCCGCGGAGAAGGACGAGTTCGACGTCGTGCTGACCAGCTTTGGCGACAACAAGGTCGCGGTGATCAAGGCGGTTCGGACGATGACCGGTCTCGGCCTGAAAGAAGCCAAAGACGCTGTCGAAGGCGCCCCGTCAACTATCAAGGAAGGCGCATCGAAGGATGAGGCCAACGACTGTAAGAAGCAGCTTGAAGAGGCTGGTGCAGCTGTCGAGCTCAAGTAACCGCCTGGCTCGTCATCCATTGTTCTCGGTGCTCATGCACCGAGACCGAACCAGGAGTAGCCGACGGGCGCGCCGTCGGCTGCTTCGACGCGTCCGTTAAAAACGTTCGTGAAGTGAATTACTGAGGACAAGTATAGAAATGGCCTATTCATTCACAGAGAAAAAACGTATCCGCAAGAGCTTCGGCAAACGGCCGACGATTCTCGATGTGCCCTACCTGCTGTCGATCCAGCTGAACTCTTACAATAAGTTCCTGCAGATCGACAAGACGAAAGACGAGCGCGACGACATCGGTCTTCACGCTGCGTTCCAGACCGTATTCCCGATCGTCAGTTATTCGGGCAATGCGTCGCTCGAGTACGTAAGCTATCGCCTAGGCGTACCCGTGTTCGATGTCAAGGAATGCCAGATGCGCGGGCTGACCTATGCCGCGCCGATCCAGGTCATCGTTCGCCTTAACATTTATGACAAAGAAGCCAGCGGTACGCCGAAGCCTGTCAAGGAAGTTCGCGAACAGGAAGTGTACCTCGGTGAAATGCCGCTGATGACGGATCATGGCACGTTTGTGATCAACGGTACGGAGCGCGTCATCGTTTCGCAGCTGCACCGCTCACCCGGCGTATTCTTTGATCACGACAAGGGAAAAACCCACTCATCGGGCAAGCTCTTGTTTTCGGCGCGCATCATTCCCTATCGTGGTTCCTGGCTCGATTTCGAATTCGACCCGAAGGATGCTGTATTTGCACGTATTGATCGCCGCCGAAAATTGCCGGTGACAATTATCTTGCGCGCGTTGGGCCTCTCCAACGAAGAGATGCTCGATATCTTCTTCGAGAAGAACGACTTTTATCTATCCGATAAGGAAATCAAGATGGGTCTTGTGCCGGATCGCTTGCGTGGTGAGACGGCTATTTTCGATATCAAGCTTGGACGCAAAGTGATCGTCAAGGAAGGCCGCCGCATCACTGCAAAGCATGTTCGCGACATGGAGAAATCCACAGTTGACAAGCTGATCGTTCCGACTGAGTACCTCGACGGCAAGATTCTTGCGCACGACATCGTCGACCGGGAAACAGGTGAGTTGCTGGCCGCCGCCAATACCGAGCTGACTGCCGAACTGATTGAGCAGCTCATCGAGGCCGCTGTTGATCACATTCAGTGCCTGTACGTTAATGATCTTGATCGCGGCCCGTACATTACCAATACGCTTAATATCGATTCGTCCACGACCCGCCTTGAGGCGTTAGTCGAAATTTATCGCATGATGCGACCTGGTGAGCCGCCGACGAAGGAAGCTGCAGAGAACCTGTTCCAGAACCTTTTCTTCAATCCTGATCGTTACGACCTGTCAGCGGTTGGGCGGATGAAGTTCAACCGACGTGTCGGACGCGAGACCTCGCAAGGAAATGGCATTCTCGGCAACGAAGACATTCTCGATGTTTTGAAGACGTTGATCGGTATCCGTAACGGCTATGGCACGGTCGATGACATCGATCATCTGGGCAATCGACGGGTGCGCAGTGTCGGTGAGATGGCGGAAAATGCCTTTCGTGTAGGCCTCGTGCGTGTTGAGCGCGCAGTCAAGGAGCGTCTGACCCAGGCCGAATCCGACGAGCTGATGCCGCGGGACATGATCAATGCCAAGCCGGTCGCGGCAGCCGTCAAGGAGTTTTTTGGTTCGAGTCAGCTATCGCAATTCATGGACCAGAACAACCCGCTATCGGAGGTTACCCATAAGCGGCGCGTATCTGCACTTGGGCCTGGCGGGTTGACACGGGAGCGCGCGGGCTTTGAGGTTCGCGACGTGCACCCGACGCACTATGGCCGGGTATGCCCGATCGAGACGCCTGAAGGGCCGAACATTGGTCTGATTAATTCGCTCGCTGTATACGCGCGTACCAACGAGTACGGTTTTCTCGAGACGCCGTACCGCAAGGTGACCAAGGGCAAGGCGACTGCAGAGATCGAGTATCTGTCGGCGATCGAAGAGAGCCAGTACGTGATCGCACAGGCAAACTCGGACCTCGACAAACTGGGCCGGTTCCAGGAAGAACTCATAGCGGTTCGACACAGGAACGAGTTCACGCTCGCCGACCCATCAGCGATCGAATACATGGACGTCAGCCCGAGGCAAATCGTGTCCGTTGCTGCATCGCTGATCCCATTCCTCGAGCATGACGATGCGAACCGCGCGCTAATGGGTTCCAACATGCAACGTCAGGCCGTGCCAACCTTGCGGGCGGAGGCACCGCTGGTTGGTACTGGTATGGAGCGCGCCGTTGCGGTCGATTCCGGTGTCACGGTGGTCGCTAAACGTGGCGGTCTCGTAGATTCGGTCGATGCGTCACGAATCGTCGTGCGGGTGAATGATGACGAAACTGATGCATCGGAATCGGGCGTCGACATTTACAACCTGACCAAGTACACACGTTCGAATCAGAATACCTGCATCAACCAGCAGCCGCTGGTGAAAGCCGGTGATGCTATCGCAAGGAACGACGTGTTGGCAGACGGCCCCTCGACCGACATGGGTGAACTGGCGCTCGGCCAGAATCTGATGGTCGCGTTCATGCCGTGGAACGGCTACAACTTCGAGGACTCGATCCTGATCTCTGAGCACGTCGTCAAGGAAGATCGCTTTACGACGATTCACATCGAGGAATTGTCCTGTGTTGCGCGAGATACCAAGCTCGGCAGTGAAGACATCACATCGGACATTCCGAACGTCGGTGACTCGGCTCTTGCCAAGCTCGACGAGTCGGGCATCGCCTTTATTGGCGCCGAGGTGAATGCGGGTGACATTCTCGTCGGCAAGGTCACGCCAAAAGGCGAGACCCAGTTGACGCCGGAAGAAAAGCTGTTGCGTGCCATCTTTGGAGAGAAAGCATCGGATGTGAAAGACACGTCCCTGCGCGTGCCACCAGGCATGGATGGCACTGTAATCGATGTTCGGGTGTTTACACGCGACGGTGTTGAAAAGGATGAGCGGGCCTTGTCGATCGAGAAATCGGAACTCGAAGCAGTCCGCAAGGACCTCGACGACACCCTACGCATCCTTGAGGAAGACATCTACGAACGAATTGAGAGAATGGTCACCGGAAAGGTTGCAGCTGGCGGTCCGAATAAGCTGAAGTCAGGATCGAAAATCACGAGGGCGTATCTTGATGAACTGCCGCGCGAGCAGTGGTTCGACATTCGCCTCAAAAACGAGGATGCCAACAATCAGCTGGAAACGGCTGCCGAACGACTGAAAGCGCAGCGGGGTGAGTTCGACCGTCGTTATGACGAGAAGAAAGAGAAGATCACCGCTGGTGACGATCTCGCCCCTGGTGTCCTGAAGATGGTGAAGGTGTATCTCGCAGTCAAACGCAGGATTCAGCCAGGCGACAAGATGGCAGGGCGTCACGGTAACAAGGGTGTGATCTCGACGATCGTTCCGGTCGAGGACATGCCGTATCTCGATGATGGCACTCCGGTCGATATCGTGCTGAACCCGCTTGGTGTCCCATCGAGAATGAACGTGGGCCAGGTGCTCGAGACACACCTCGGCATGGCGGCAAAAGGCCTAGGCCACAAGATCAACGCGATGCTGAAGGCGCATGAGACGACAGCTAAGATTCGTGGCTTCATCGAAAATATGTACAACAAGACGGGGGGCAAGACCGAAGAGATAAAGTCACTGAATGACGAAGAGCTTCTCGAACTCGCCGGTAATCTCGTGAACGGTGTGCCGACAGCAACGCCAGTTTTCGATGGTGCGACTGAATCCGAGATCAAGACGCTACTCGAGATGGCAGGCCTGTCCGAATCTGGACAGTCGCGATTAAATGATGGTCGCACAGGTGAGCCATTCGATCGTGAAATTACAGTGGGCTACATGTACATGCTCAAACTTAACCACCTGGTCGACGATAAGATGCATGCGCGCTCGACCGGTCCATATAGCCTCGTTACCCAGCAGCCGCTGGGTGGCAAGGCGCAATTCGGTGGTCAGCGGTTCGGTGAGATGGAGGTCTGGGCACTGGAGGCCTATGGGGCCGCCTACACACTGCAGGAGATGCTGACGGTCAAGTCCGACGACGTTCAGGGTCGTACGAAGATGTACAAGAATATCGTCGACGGCGAGCATGAGATGGACGCGGGCATGCCCGAATCCTTCAATGTGCTGGTGAAGGAGATTCGATCTCTGGGCATCAACATTGAACTGGAGACAGAGCAATGAAAGACCTACTCAAACTGTTCAAGTACCAGAACCCTGTCGATGATTTCGATGCGATCCGCATTGGTTTGGCGTCGCCCGACATGGTCCGTTCATGGTCGTTCGGCGAGGTCAAGAAACCCGAGACGATTAACTACCGGACGTTCAAGCCTGAGCGAGACGGATTGTTCTGTGCAAAGATCTTCGGTCCGGTAAAAGACTATGAATGTCTCTGCGGTAAGTACAAGCGCCTGAAACATCGCGGCGTCGTTTGTGAGAAGTGTGGTGTCGAGGTGACCCAGACAAAGGTACGTCGTGAGCGTATGGCGCACATCGACCTAGCCAGTCCGGTCGCGCACATCTGGTTCCTGAAATCGCTGCCGAGTCGCATCGGTCTTATGCTCGACATGACGCTCAGAGAGATCGAGCGTGTGCTTTATTTCGAAGCATTTGTCGTCGTTGAACCGGGCATGACTCCGCTCGAGCGTGGCCAACTAATGACCGACGAAATGTATCTGGATGCCATCGAACAATATGGCGATGAATTCGATGCTCGCATGGGTGCCGAAGCAGTCCGCGAGATGCTCATGACGATCGACCTGCAACGTGAAGTCCTGCAGGTTCGCGACGACATCGGTGCGACCCGTTCGGAGACAAAGATCAAGCGACTGTCCAAACGCTTGAAGCTGCTGGAGTCGTTCATCGAGTCGGGCAACAAGCCCGAATGGATGGTCATGACGGTACTTCCGGTCTTGCCACCTGACCTGCGTCCGCTGGTACCGCTCGACGGTGGTCGCTTCGCGACGTCGGATTTGAATGATCTTTACCGCCGTGTGATCAATCGCAACAACCGTTTACGCCGTCTGCTCGAACTCAATGCGCCCGACATTATTGTGCGTAATGAAAAGCGCATGCTGCAGGAGTCGGTCGATGCGTTGCTCGACAATGGTCGTCGTGGTCGCGCGATTACGGGCACGAACAAACGCCCGCTGAAGTCGCTCGCCGATATGATCAAGGGCAAACAGGGACGCTTCAGACAGAATCTCCTGGGCAAGCGCGTCGATTACTCGGGCCGATCGGTTATTGTGGTCGGCCCGACGCTCAAGCTTCACCAGTGTGGTCTGCCGAAGAAGATGGCGCTAGAGCTGTTCAAGCCGTTCATCTTCTCCAAGCTGCAGTTGCGCGGTGAGGCAACCACGATCAAGGCGGCCAAACGTCTCGTCGAGCGCGAAGGTGCCGAAGTCTGGGATATTCTTGAAGAAGTGATTCGTGAGCATCCAGTCATGCTGAATCGCGCACCCACCCTGCACAGGCTTGGCATTCAGGCGTTCGAACCTGTGTTGATCGAAGGCAAGGCGATCCAGCTGCATCCGCTTGTCTGCACTGCGTTCAATGCTGACTTCGATGGTGACCAGATGGCCGTGCACGTGCCGCTGTCCCTTGAGGCGCAACTCGAAGCACGTGCGTTGATGATGTCGTCGAACAACATCCTGTCGCCGGCAAATGGTGACCCGATTATTGTTCCCTCGCAGGATGTCGTTCTGGGGCTCTATTACATGACTCGCTCGACCGTTAACGGCGAGGGCGAAGGTATGATCTTCAGCGGTATTAACGAAGCGCGCCGGGCTTATGAAACTGGTCACTGCGCGCTTCAGGCCCGCATCAAAGTGCGTGTGCCGATGCACGATGTCGACGAAGAAGGTGAAGTGGCTACGACTGTGAAGCTCGTGAATACGACGGTCGGCCGGGCGTTGTTGTCAGCCTTGCTGCCGGAAGGCCTGAGTTTTGACCTAGTCAATCGCAACATGACGAAGAAAGCCATTTCGAATGTTATCAATGCCTGCTATCGGAACCTAGGGCTCAAGAAGACGGTCGTCTTCGCGGACCGATTGATGTATACGGGTTTCCGATTCGCAACGACGGCCGGTATTTCAATCGGCGTCAACGATATGGTCGTTCCGGAAGATAAAGAGAGCATCCTGTCGAAAGCGGAATCCGAGGTGAAGGAAATCCAGGATCAGTATTCGTCCGGCCTGGTGACTGAGGGCGAGCGATATAACAAGGTTGTTGACATCTGGTCCCATACCAATGACCAGGTTGCCAAGGCGATGATGGAAAAGCTCGGCCTCGAGACCGTGAAAGATGCAGACGGTAAAGATGTCGAACAGGATTCTTTCAACTCCATTTACATGATGGCCGATTCCGGTGCTCGTGGTTCAGCGGCGCAGATCAGGCAGCTTGCTGGCATGCGTGGTCTGATGGCCAAGCCGGATGGGTCGATTATTGAGACACCGATTACCGCAAACTTCCGCGAAGGTCTGGACGTTTTGCAGTACTTCATTTCGACGCATGGTGCCCGCAAGGGTCTCGCCGATGCGGCGTTGAAGACAGCTAACTCGGGTTACCTCACGCGTCGCCTCGTTGACGTTGCACAGGACCTGGTTGTTACGGAGGTCGACTGCGAGACACGCCGCGGGGTCTCGATGACGCCGCTGCTCGACGGCGGTGACGTCGTCGAACCGTTGCGCGATCGCGTGCTCGGCCGTGCACTGGCAGAGCCGGTGCTGATTCCGGGTACTAAAAAGATCGCGTTCGATGCTGGTACGATACTTGATGAGGCCGCCGTGGCTCGTTTCGAAGAGCTCTCCATCGACCATGTACTGGTTCGTTCGCCGATCACCTGCGAAATCCGCTATGGCGTGTGTTCCCAGTGTTATGGTCGCGATCTTGCGCGTGGTCACCGGATTAATATCGGCGAGGCTGTCGGTGTCATCGCGGCACAGTCGATCGGTGAGCCGGGCACGCAGCTGACGATGCGTACGTTCCACATTGGTGGCGCGGCGTCGCGTTCTGTCGCAGTCAACTCGATCGAGATCAAAAACAACGGCGTCGTCAAGCTGAATAACATCAAGACGGTGTCGCACCAGAAAGGTTACCTGGTGGCAGTGTCCCGTTCGGGTGAGGTTTCAGTTATCAATGAGCATGGTCGCGAACGCGAGCGGTACAAGGTTCCGTATGGCGCTACGATCACGGTCGAGGACGGCGCTGAAGTCACGCAGGGACAGGTTGTCGCCAATTGGGATCCACACACTCACCCGGTTGTTACCGAAGTGGCGGGTCAGCTTCAGTTCGAAGATTTCGTCGAAAGTGTGACCGTCACCGAACAGGTCGATGATTTTACCGGCCTGACGAGTATTGTGATCCTTGATCCGAAGACCCGCGGTGTTGCCGGCAAGGATCTCCGTCCGATTGCGAGGCTCGTCGACAGGAAAGGCGAGCCTGTCTGTTTTGCCAATACTGATATTCCGGCGACCTATGCGCTGCCGGCTGGTGCCATCCTCAGTAGTAGTATGGGTGACGGTTCCAAAGTTTCGGTTGGCGATGTGATCGCGCGCATCCCGCAGGCGTCTTCGAAAACACGCGATATTACGGGTGGCCTACCACGTGTCGCTGACCTGTTCGAGGCAAGAAAGCCAAAGGAGTCTGCGATCATGGCGGAGCATACCGGCACGGTGAGCTTTGGCAAGGAGACGAAAGGCAAAGTCCGGCTGGTTATCACAGACGAAGGTGGTGACAGCAAGGAAGAGCTGATCCCTAAATGGCGACATCTGAACGTCTTTGAAGGCGAACAGGTGACGAGGGGTGAAGTCATCGCTGACGGTGAACCGAATCCGCATGACATCCTGCGCTTGCAGGGTGTCGAGAACTTGGCTGATTACTTGATCCGGGAGATTCAGGATGTCTATCGCCTGCAAGGCGTGAAGATCAACGACAAGCACATCGAGGTAATCATTCGCCAGATGCTCCGGAAAGTGAACATTACGGCAGCGGGTGAGAGTAGGTACTTGCGCGGCGAACAGATCGATCGCGCGCGGGCACTGGAAACGATCGAGGAACTTGAATCCCAGGGCAAGGAGCTACTGGAATTCGAGCCGATGTTGCTTGGAATCACCAAGGCGTCACTCGCAACGGAATCCTTCATTTCTGCGGCTTCCTTCCAAGAAACCACGGGTGTGCGCACAGAAGCAGCGGTTGGTGGGTCGAGGGATGACGTGCGTGGGCTGCGGGCGAACGGTAGCGTTGG
>CAZWEW010000075.1:0-9970 GCA_964633055.1 uncultured Woeseia sp.
AATAGAGCGAAAAGTGCCACCCCATAAATCACTCATGTCATGGCCGATCAGATCAATGCTGCTTCTCGATTCCTTGATGACGTGATGGCAGCGGTTGGTATTGACGCCAGTGAAAGTTCGTTTACTTCGGTAACCAAATTCATCAAGGTTATCCCGCAAATCTGCGCTTATTTCATCTGCCAGTTTACCTGCAACGGCTTTTGTTACGATCGCGGCCCCATCCCGTAATGTGGCTGCCGCAACCTCTTTGGGAGAGGCGGATGCATCAAATCTCTGAATGGTCATTACCGCAAAACCTAGGTCCTCTTTAATACACCACCGAGATGACGTGGCATTGGGTTCCGCACATAATCGTTCAGCACGTCGCGCGGGCGGTAAAGCTCATCCAGTATCTCGATTTCATCACCGCTCAAACTAAGGTCCAGTGCCTTTATGTTGTTTTCCACGTGTTCAGGCGAATCTGCACCAATCAGGGGGCTGCAGATAAAATCTTTCGACAACACCCATGCCAGAGCTACCTCCGCCATGGTTTTGCCACGTTCTTCCGCAATAGCCCGCACCTTTGCACAAATCTCCAGATCAAGTGGATCACCGAACCATCGGTCAAACCACTGATCGGTGCGCGCGCGCTCCTGGTCCATCACCCCCGACAACCAACCCCGAGCCAATGGGCTAAAGCAAGTGACCGCAATACCCTGATCCTGGCAGTAAGGGATCAGTTCCCGCTCGTTCTCACGATAAAGCAGGCTAAACTGGCACTGCATGTTAATAAAGGTCGTCCACCCATTCTCTCTCGCGACATGGTTCATTTGAGCAAACTGCCATGCGTACATAGTCGATGCACCAAGGTAACGTGCTTTGCCACTTTTGACGATATCGTGCAGTGCTTCCATCGTTTCTTCGATGGGAGTTTCAGTGTCGAAAGAATGAATCATGAATATATCGACATAGTCGGTACCCATTCGCTTCAGGCTTCCGTCAATCGCCGCTATCAGGTGTTTTCTGGACAGCCCTCGGTCGTTAGGATCGTCACTCATGGGATACATGGCTTTGGTTGTGAGTACCAGCTTGTCCCGAGGCACCATCTCCAATAAGGTACGTGCCACAACCCGCTCGTTCTCACCGATCGAATACCAATCGGCCATATCAAAAAATGTGAACCCGCGATCTAGAGCGCGCTTTAGAATCGGTCTGGATTCGGCCTCGTCAAGTGCCCAAGGCTGCCAGTCACTGGAACCCAGTGTCATCGTCCCCAGACAGAACTTGCTGACTTTCAGCCCGGTGCGACCCAACGAAACTGTTTCCATTATCAGCTCCCAGGAAAATTAGTGAGTCTGCAACGCAGTCAGACTCTCATGCGGTAAATGGCAGATCCCGAACACCATTGGCAGCATCTCGCGGTGTGACGGCTATATAACGAGCGATATTGATCATGCTGGTAGTGTGGATCCAACTGTCGCCGCCGATTCCGTAATCTGTGTCATAACCGTACAGGTGTCCGTCATCCTCAGCACTACCGACGCCCCCGCGGTTGCCGGAGAGGTTTGGAACACGGGTCTGCGGCTGATCGGGCGTGTCCACACAGTTCAGCGGGTGCCAACTGCCCATCTTGTCCGTGTCGTTGCGGGCCTGTGCCTTATCGAGATACGCGTGCGCTGCTGCAGGACCGCCGGCACGGACGATCATCACCGGGTCATCGCGGAGTTCGTTGAAAGACACGTATCCGCAGGCCGAATTCTTAGCTGTCTCATAGTCGGTGACGACACCATAGCGGCGCGGGAGATTACCGTTGCCCCGCTTGAATTCGTCGAAGGGATAGATCGGTATTTCAGCGCCGTCGGGCATGCGTCCCTCAAGCACGTCACGCGCTTCCTGTTCGCTAATTTTCGCCGCAAATAGACCCGTAAAACCGTATTCACTGTGCCGGTCCGTGCTGGCACGAAACAGCCGCTCGTATCGCATCGGCGTTGCAAAAATACCGCCGCCGTGAATCGTCACGATTACGCGGTTACCCTGCGGCGTCGTGAGCAGGTTTTCCTCGGTGTTCGGGTTGAACCAGTTGTTCCAGATTTCGTTGTCGTAATCCGCATTGACACGAGCGTGCAGTAACTGAGGTAGTGAGGCGACATACCCATCATTACCTGCGTACTCGAGAGCTGATCGCATTGCATGAGGCAGATACCCGTGGAAGAAAACAGCGGCTTCCATCTTCATCACTAGTGTCCTCTTAAAGCTACGTGGCAGAGAATGGCAGATCGCGCACGGCCGTCGTGCTGTCACGAGGTGCAACGGCGACATAACGGGCAGTGTTCACCATGGCTGCGTCACCGCGGATGCCAAATCCCGCGTCGCGCGGTATCCGATAATGCGTAAACCAGCTGTCGCTGATCCCGTTCTGTCGCATCGACTGATCGAGACTGGCTTTATCGCTGGCTCCGGCGAGACAGTCATAAACAAACAGCACCCAAGACTGGGGATTCATCGGATCCATGTCATCGAATCGGTGCCAACTACCCATCTCGTCAGTACCGTAATACTCCTGTGCTTTGTCCAGATAGTTTGCAGCGGCTTCGGCACCGCCAGCACGTGCAATCATCAGCGGATCATCCTTGAGTTCGTCGAACGAAGCGAATCCACACTTCGCCGCACGCGCCTCATCGAAATCCATAACTATCGCGTATCGGCGTGGAAGATTCGCAATGCCATCCCGAAATTCGGCGTACGGATACACCGGGATCTCGGTGCCGTCGGGGCATCGTCCTTCCAGCATCGCGTGCGCCTCTTGATCGAGGATTCGACCACCGAATAGTCCCGTATAACCGTCCGGACTGTGACGATCCGTGCTGGACAGATAAAGCTGGCGGAATCGCTGTGGTGTCGAGAAGATACCGCCACCGTGGACTATCAACGCAACGTGATTGCCTTTTGGTGTCCGGATCAAGCTCTCTTCTGAGTTCGACGTGAAAAACCAGGTGTCCCAGATCTCATTATCGAACGGCGCATTCGCGCGCGCCTGCAACAGCTGCGGGAGCGATGCAACAAATCCCTCGTCTCCAGCATATTCTAGCGCGCGGCGCAATGCGTCGGGGAGGTGTGATTCAAATACAATTGAGGCTTCCATAAGGGGGTCCTGCATAGTGTTACCAAACGGGTTATCGATACTTACTGTTTTCGCGCGGTTACTATAGGCTGATAATAATCACTTTCTTCGGGTTCGTGCCATCGAACATCTTCAAACCCAATGTTTCCGACAGCGGCCAATATTTCATCCTTCATCAGTGCACGAAGTTCCGTTTCGAAGTGTTTCGTTTCGTAGCCGTCGCCGGAATCCCGGATCAGAAACTGGTGATTGCGATAACGATCACCGCTTTCCGCCCAATCCCACAACTGGAACACGACGCGACGACCGTCCGGCATGTCATGGACGTGCTCGTTATTGAATCGGGGCTTGTCGACAACCAGCGATGCGTAGTCGCGCAGGCTGATGAGCAAAACGCCACCGGAATCGAGTCTTCCTTTCATGCTGCACAGAGCCGTGTTGAGATCCTCGTCACTCAGGCAGTGTGAAATCGAGTTATCGCAACTCAGAACAACGTCGAAGGTATCGGCAATCGTATCTTCCAGTCTGCAATAGTCCGCAACACCGAATGTCATCTCGACGCCGAGTTTAAGTGCCTCCTCGCTCGCGCAGTCGATAGATACCGGGCTCAAGTCGGTGGCATGGACATTGTGACCCTGCAACGCCAGGCCAGTCGCTTGCGTGCCGAGACCACAGGAACAATCGAGCAGCGCATAGGGTCCTGGGCGCCCGAGCTCCAGCTCAAGAAAGCGACTGAGCGTTTCGCCTTCACGACGCATCACCGATTCCCAGTCCCAGCCCATGTTGTAGCGGTACTCGGGACTCAGGCGATCGTAGTATTCTGTAACGGGCTTGGCCATATCAACACCTGCTAGTTGAAGCCTGCTTGAGATTCGTACCACATCTGGAACAACCGGCCCTTCTTGGTAGGGTTGAATGCCTTGCTGTAGACGCCACGTGCAAATGTGCCTTCGGGATCGTCTATGCCGGTACCGACGACCCGCTCGGGTTCGAGTAGATCGACGGTATTGCGGCTGGCATGCCCGTATCCAAAGATATCAAACACCTCGACACCGCTTTGCGGATCCAGCATTGCATTGATGTAGTCGTAGACCTCTTCCTCGGGCGTCGTCCCTGTGGTACTCAATGCCAGCCCGCACATCCACGTCTGGAGCGGTTCCACGACAACATTGGTCAGGCCCTCCTTGGCCATGCGGCGCGTAGCACTGCCGAAGACGTAGGAAATACCAACTTCACCTGCCGCCCAAGCCTGTTCCAGCTGCGTGTTGTCCGTCCAGATAAAACGTGCGTTTTGGAGCATCTTCGTAAATATCTCCGGCGCCTCTTGCAGTTCTTCTTCCGTCGGGTCGAACGGGTCAACCCAGCCACCGATTACGCCGGCGATGATCATATTGACCCGAATATCTGAGGTCAGCGCTGTTTTACCCTTGTAACGCGGGTCGACAAACATCTCGTAGCCCGGGTTGTCGACATCGACGAATTCGGGGTTGTAAGCGACGGTCGAATAGCCCCATTCCCAGGGCGCGATCCAGTATTCGCCGTCCATTCTTACGTCCGGTAATTCGAGCAGCGTTGGTGTTACCTCGTTCCAACGCGGGATACGGCTTGTATCAAGCGGCTTGATCAGGCCGGACTCCCTTGCCTCCGATAACTGCCCGGTACAGAAGTGAACGAGGTCGGCCTCGTAGCCGGTGCGCAGACGCATCATGGCAGTCTCGCCGTGGTCGAAAAACGTGAATCCGGGCGGACGACCGTACTTGGCCAGGTATTCCGGATAGAACTCAGGGGAATGGTAACCATTCCACTCGAGCAGCTGCAGCGTCGTCGGCTCCTCGGCCGCCGGCTGGCACGACAACAACAGCCAGGCAGTCAGGGCGATGACTAGCGGTGTTCTGATCATCGGATGTTGCAGCGACTCTTGATCCCAGACCATCCTCTCGAATCAGGAGCCGAAATCCAGGTCTCGCAGGCTGGTTGAGGGATTGCGGGGAGCTACGGCGATATAGCGTGCCATGTTGTGGACGCACGCATCACCTCCGATAGCGTATTCGGCGTCATAACCCCAGTCTTGCGGATCGTCATTCTCGCTAAATAGCATCCCTTTAGTGCCGGCCAGGAATGGGATTTTGGTCTGCGGCTGGTTCGGGTCAATGCGATTGTATGGGTGCCAGGTACCGCTCAACTTCGTGTTACGACGTGCCTGATATTTATCGAGATACGCGTTATTCGCTTCAACGCCACCAGCTCTCACAATCTGGTTCATATCATCTCTGAGGTAGTCAAATGTGTCGTAACCTCGTGTGGTTTTCTTTGCCAGCTCGAAATCGAGGATCACGCCGTATCGCACCGGCAGATCGGTAATACCGCGCTTGAACTCCTCGTATGGAAATACCGGAATCTCCGTGCCATCGGGCAGCCTGCCCTCGAGGGCGTCACCCGCTTCCTTTTTCGAGATTCTGGCAGCGTACTGGCCCGTGAAGCCATCCGGATTGGATCGGTCTGGACTCGCCCGGTACACCTGCTCGAAACGCTCCGGCGTGGAGAATATACCGCCTCCATGAATTGCAACCACAACGTGATTACCCTGCGGCGTTGTTACGACGCTTTCCTCGGAATTGGACGTGAACCAGGTATTCCAGATGACGTTGTCGTAATCAGCGTTCGTTCTCGCGTGCAGGAGCTGCGGCAAAGATGCCACGAATCCGTTGTCACCTGCGTAATCCAGAGCCCGGCGCAGCGAGTAAGGGACATGAGGTTCGAAGATAATTTCCGCTTCCATTTTCAGGTCTGACATGACGATTGCGTCCTTTGTCGGGTGCTGTACAATATACACCGATTGTTGATCTATCGGTTTCAGGTCAGCTAAGAAGTGCGAAAGAAGATTCTGTAGAAAATAGAGACTGACTCATTATATTGCACCTTGTCAATAATTATTGCTCTTCTCCAAGAGCGACAAGATGTCCTACATTATAGAACCAAGGATCAACGGATCATGAATAACCCTGTTCTTGTGAAGTTGGCACCAATACAGGTATTGGTGCAATCTTGGACACAGGGTTATTCCGTCGACTTGAAAGAGAACGAGATCCGTGTCAATGACATCGCAAGGTGGATCGTAGGCGGGCTCGGCAAAATGTCTGCTGCTGTCAGCGAACATTCGAGCCGCCTGACCGAAGATGTGATGAAGCGCATCGCACCCGATGTCATGAGCACCGCCGACTCGATTGCGGCTGCGATTGGCGGTGGCAAATCACCTGACAACGCGGCTGCCACGAGCCACCGGTGACACAGGCGGCACAATCCGGCAATTTCTCCACCAGCGGGCGCTGGTTTACTACCGCCCGGAGATACTTTCTGAAACACGAGTGGTTGCGTGGCTACGCAATGTTGTCGCCGACGCTGCTCGTGATGATCTGCGCGCTCGCCCTTCCGATATTCACTCTCGTCGTTTACAGCTTCTGGACACAGGATTACATCTATATCGACAAGACGCCTACGTTGAACAATTACCAGACGTTCTTCGATAAGTGGATGTACGGCGGCCTTCTCCTGCGGTCGATTAGGATGTCCGCAACCGTGACCGTGATTAACGTTTGCCTGGCATTTCCGATCGCCTATTTCCTGGCATTCAAAGTCAGGAAAAATGTCATGACATGGCTGATCCTGATCAATCTGCCGTTCTGGACCAGCTACCTGTTGCGCGTGCTCGCCTGGAAAATCATGCTCGGCAACAACGGCGTCATCAACTCCACGCTGCTGGATCTGGATCTGATCCAGGGTCCGCTCGAGTTCCTCCTGTACAGCCGGTTTGCAGTCGTCCTGACACTCGTTCACGCGTGGGCGGCATTCGCCATCCTGCCTATTTACCTGTCGCTTTCGAAGATCGACCGATCCCTCCTCGAGGCGGCTGCGGATCTCGGGGACGGTCCGGTGAAACGGTTCCTGAGAGTTACTTTGCCGCTGTCGATGCCCGGCGTCATCGCCGCTGCTGTAATTCAGTTCATTCCGACGGTTGGAGACTACATCACACCGATGATGGTTGGTGGCCCCAGGGGAATGATGTTTGGACAGATCATCGCCGGGCAGTTCGGCGAGGCAAACAACTGGCCGCTTGGATCCGCGCTCACGATCATCATGATGATGACGATCACGGCCATCATCTTTACATTCATCTGGCTTGCACAAAGGGGCACCATTAAGCGTCGCGAGATGGATACGACCCTGGCGCCAGGCGACCAGGGCATTACGGAAGGACGAAAATACGGGCCGTTATTCGTTTACGTAGTCATTTATATTCTGTTTCTCTATATCCCATCCCTGATGTTGCCGGTCTTTTCGTTCAATGACAGCGTCCAGATGGTGCTGCCTCTAAAGGGATTTACACTCGACTGGTATCTCGGAATCCCGGTACAGCCCGGTCTGCTGGAAGCGCTGGGCAATAGTTTCCAGCTCGCAATCCCGGTTGCTATCGTATCAACCACGTTGGCGACGATCGCGGCCAAAGCCTTGACCCGATATCGAATGCCGGGGCAGGGACTGGCGATGGGGTTCATCCTGCTCCCCATGGTGATGCCCGGCATCATTTTGGCGGTCGGCCTCCTCGTGCTAGCGCTAGTGCTCGATATTCAGCTGTCACTCTGGACTATCGGTGTCGCGCACGTCGTTATGACCCTGCCGTTCTCTACACTGGTGATCCGTGCACGTCTGGAAGGCTTCGCAAGGACCCTCGAGGAATCTTCCCAGGATCTCGGTGAAAATGCGTGGATGACATTCTGGCGCGTGACTTTTCCACTTATCCTGCCCGGGATAGGTGCATGTCTGATCCTGTCGTTCACCGCTTCCTTCGATGAATTCCTGTTTGCCTTGTTCCTGGGTGGGAACGAGGTCACGCTGCCGGTTTACATGTGGACGCAGGTTCGCTTCCCGCAAACGCTGCCGACCATCCTGGCAATCGGCACCTGCATCTTCCTAGGCTCCATTATATTGATCGGCACCGCAGAATGGCTACGCCGAATGGGTGCCCACCAGCCCGCAAAAGATGGAGCATAGGAGTGGCTCATGGCGACTGATGGCAACAAAGTACGTCAACGCCGCAAGTCGCGGCGTGGCGGACGTGCAGCCAACACGCGTGCGACCGCGTCCGCAATCCAGCAGTTACCGTGGGAATTGCCGCGCATTTCCGATGCGCCGACAGAACCCTTGGACGAGGAGGCAGTAAACGCCATCCATGAGGGCGCCATGCGCGTGCTCGAAGAAATCGGAATCGAATTTCTGCACGACGACGCGAGACAGATCCTCGAAAAAGAGGGCTGCACGGTAACTGGTGACAACGTGCGAATGGGCCGGGACTTCGTCATGGAGCAGGTCAGAAAGGCGCCGCCGACGTTCGATATTACCCCAAGGAATCCGGATCGAAGGGTAACCATCGGTGGAGACCACATGTTGTTCGGCAATGTGGCCAGTCCTCCGAACTGCTCGGACATGGATCGAGGCCGTCGTGTCGGCGATCGATCCAGTTTCCAGGACCTGATCAAGCTCACGCAGTATTTCAATTGCATCCACATGATAGTCGGCTATCCGGTCGAACCCGTGGACATTCACGCATCGATCCGCCATCTCGATTGCATGTATGACGCGCTGACCTTGAGTGACAAAGCAATCCATGCGTACAGCCTCGGCAAGGAAAGAATCGAGGACGTCATGGAAATGGTGCGGATTGCCGGCGGACTCACGCATGAAGAGTTCGACGCCCGCCCCCGTATGTTTACGAATATTAATTCGACGTCCCCGCTCAAGATCGACTACACCATGATTGATGGACCGATGCGCATGGCACGCCGTGGTCAGCCTACGATCGTGACACCATTCACGCTGTCCGGAGCCATGGCCCCGGTTACCATCGTCGGTGCCGTAATGCAGGCAAATGCCGAAGCACTGGCGCTAATTGCGTTGCTCCAGGTACTTAACCCTGGCTCACCGGTCATCTATGGCTCATTCACGTCGAATGTCGACATGAGCAGCGGTGCGCCTGCATTCGGAACTCCGGAATACCTGCGTGCGACACAAATTGCCGGCCAGATGGCACGATTCTACGGCCTCCCGATGCGAGCTTCGAACGCCTGCGCTGCGAATTGCCCCGACTCACAAGCCGCCTGGGAAAGCGCCTTTTCATTGTGGGCCTGTCTCTCGTCCGGAACGAATGTCGTCTATCACGCGGCCGGTTGGCTCGAAGGCGGTCTGTGTGCCAATTACGAGAAATTCATTATCGACTGTGAAACCCTGCAACAGATGATCTGTTACATGAAACCCATGACAGTCGATGCCGACAATCTTGCTTACGAAGCGATAAAAGAAGTCGGCCCAAACGATAATTTCTTCAGTGCAACTCACACCCTCGAGCGCTACGAGACCGCGTTCTACTCACCGTTCTTAAGCGACTGGAACAACTTCGAGACGTGGGAGGAACGCGGCAGCATCAGAACACCGGAACGCGCCAATAAAGTGTGGAAGCAGATTCTCGAGGAATTCGAGGCGCCACCGATAGACGACGCAGTTCGCGAAGAACTACAGGCGTTCGTCGAGCGACGCAAGGAAGAAGGCGGAGCTCCGACCGACTTTTAAAGCTCGAAATCCAGGAACTGCACACTCGTCGACGGATCCCGCGGCGACACTGCAACGTAACGGGCAAGGTCGATCAGGCCACCCGCACTGATACCCCAGGCGATGTCGTAACCGCGCCCGCGACCCAGATCGCTGCCGTCACTATTCTTTCCACCCCTGGCGCCACCTAGTTTCAATATTCGTGTTTGCGGTTGCGCGGGATCGATGGCGTGGAAACGGTGCTGATTACCCATAGCTTCCGTCATATTA
>CAZWEW010000076.1:0-9951 GCA_964633055.1 uncultured Woeseia sp.
CGTAGTCATAGATTTCCGTGACAGTGCCCACGGTAGAGCGTGGATTATGCGAGGTCGATTTTTGCTCGATCGATATGGCTGGTGACAGACCGTCGATATGATCGACGTCGGGTTTCTCCATCATCGACAGGAATTGCCGCGCATAGGTCGAGAGCGACTCGACGTATCGGCGCTGACCTTCAGCGTAGATGGTATCGAAAGCGAGCGACGATTTTCCTGAGCCCGACAGGCCTGTGAAAACGATTAGTTTGTCCCTGGGCAGGCTCAGGTCGAGATTTTGTAGGTTGTGCGTCCGTGCGCCGCGAATGTCGATCGTTTTCATCTGGAATTGAGAGGTCCGGGGTCAGGAAACGCCAAACAACCTGCTAATATACGCCGCCGCGTACGAGCGGCGCAAAGACGTGCACATCGCGAAAGCATAATGGACATGGATATCAGTCAGATAATGGAACCCATGCAGCCGCGCGAGCGACGGGCGGTTGGCGTAATTGCGCTGATTGCCGTTTTCCGGATGGTTGGCCTGTTTGCGCTGCTGCCCGTGCTCGGTATCTATGCCAGGGACCTCGAAAGCGCGACGCCACTCTTAATAGGTATTGCTATCGGAGGGTACGGGCTGACCCAGGCTGCTCTGCAGATTCCCTACGGCGCATTGTCCGATCGCATCGGGCGTGTGCCGGTCATTATCGCCGGTCTCCTTTTGTTTGCCGCAGGCAGCCTGCTGGCAGGCTTTAGCGACGATATCCAGGGTGTGATCGCCGGACGCTTGTTGCAGGGTGCCGGTGCGATTTCGGCAACCCTCTCGGCTCTGCTGTCGGATGCGACTCGCGAGTCAGTCCGGACGCGTTCGATGGCGATCTTTGGCATCGGTATTGGCGTTTCGTTCATGGTGGCGTTGATCCTGGGGCCAGTGATCGCCGCAGCGGCCGGCGTGCGTTCACTTTTCTGGATGGCGGCGGCATTGGCGATTGCCGCAATCGGTTTGGTTGCAATTCTCCCACGGGATATCAGGCCGCCGGCGGTCAGCCCACGGATCAATTTGTCCGCCGCATTTCGTCCCGCGCTAATCCGGTTGGATTTGTACATTTTCGTATTGCACGCGATCATGACGGCCACCTTCGTTGCTTTGCAGTTTCTGCTTCGAGACAGCCTCGATCTCTTGCTTGAGCGTCACTGGCTGATTTATGTCGGCGCACTGGTTGTATCTTTGCTGGGAACTGTTCCACTGATCATTGTCGATGATCGTCGTGGAAAAACTGCGACGATTTCGACTGCTATCCTGATGCTGTTGATCGGACTGCTCGGTCTGGCACTGGTCGGAACGACAGTAACGATGGTTTTGATTGCGTTGGCTGTCTTCTTTGCGGGCTTCAACTTTCTTGAGGCAGGATTGCCCGCACGACTATCGATCCTGGCAACCGAAGAGGTTCGTGGCGCGTCGCTCGGCGTCTTCTCCAGTGCGCAGTTCCTCGGCGCATTCGCCGGCGGAGTAATGGGTGGATACCTGCTTTCGGGCGGCAATACGGCTCCGATTTTCATGGCCTGCGCGGTGATTGCCGCAGTCTGGCTCATACTGCACCGAATCGGCCGGTAACCACCGAATCCTGTCGAAAACGACGCAAATCGGGCTGCTATTTGCGAGCCAGACGCCTAAAATACCTGTCCCGCCCGGAAGTGTGGGCGCAGTAATATCGATATAGGGGACGACTATGGCTCGGGGAGTCAACAAAGTAATTATCGTCGGCAGTCTCGGCAACGATCCGGATACGCGCTACATGCCAAGCGGTTCGGCGGTTACTAATCTTAGCGTTGCGACCAACGAATCGTGGAAAGATAAGCAGACGGGCGAACAAAAGGAACGCACTGAGTGGCATCGCGTTTGCATGTTCGGTCGCCTCGCAGAGATTGCGGCCGAATACCTGAGGAAGGGCTCGCAGGTTTACCTTGAGGGCTCGCTTCGGACGAATAAATGGCAGGATAAGAGCGGTAACGATCGCTGGACGACCGAGATCATCGCGAATGAGATGCAGATGCTCGGCGGACGCTCGGGCTCTGGTGCACCGGCGATGGGTGACTCCGGTCCACCGCCAGTACCGGCCTCGGGTGGCGGAGATGTTGGAGGTGCGTCCTCGGACGGCGGACTCGAAGACGACGAAATTCCCTTTTGAGCCAAGACTGCCAGGACAGGAATGCGGTAGCCGGTGCGACCGGAGTACCTATGAAGCCGAAACTATTTATTAAGACGATGGGCTGCCAGATGAACGAGTATGACTCGGAAAAAATGGCAGACGTGCTTCGAGTATCACACGGCTATGAAATCACGCAGGTGCCCGAGGAGGCAGACCTGCTGTTGGTGAATACCTGTTCGATTCGCGAGAAAGCGCAGGAGAAAGTCTTTTCGGAACTCGGCCGCTGGCGAGTGTGGAAGGAAGAACGGCCCGAATTGTTGATTGGTGTGGGCGGCTGTGTGGCGAGCCAGGAGGGCGACGGTATCCGGAAGCGAGCACCCTTCGTTGACATGGTATTCGGGCCGCAAACGCTTCATCGGTTGCCGGAACTTGTGAATGAAGTGACCGGCAAGGGCAGGGGTGTCGTCGACGTATCGTTTCCGGAAATCGAGAAATTCGACTGCCTGCCGGAACCGCGCGCCGACGGGCCGACGGCGTTTGTTTCGGTCATGGAGGGTTGCAGCAAGTATTGTTCTTTTTGTGTTGTGCCGTATACGCGCGGCGAAGAGATCAACCGGCCCCTCGATGACGTCATCATCGAAGTGGTTAGCCTTGCCAACCAGGGGGTGAAGGAGATCAACCTGCTTGGCCAGAATGTCAATGCGTATCGTGGCGTCATGCATGATGGCAGCATTGCGGATCTTGCAACGCTCATCTATTACGTGAATGCCGTCGATGGCGTCGAGAGAATTCGCTTTACAACGTCACACCCGGTCGAATTCACGGACAGTCTTATCCAAGCGTACGCCGAAATCCCGAAGTTGCCGAATTATCTGCACTTGCCAGTACAGCATGGCTCAGACAGGATTCTCGCGGCGATGAAGCGCGGACATACAGCGCTTGAATACAAGAGCAAGATCCGCAAGCTTCG
This sequence comes from uncultured Woeseia sp., assembly GCA_964633055.1. Taxonomy (GTDB): domain Bacteria; phylum Pseudomonadota; class Gammaproteobacteria; order Steroidobacterales; family Woeseiaceae; genus SZUA-117. Next base: position 3,097 of record CAZWEW010000076.1, read on the forward strand.
AAAAGTGCGACCCGGCATCTCCCTGTCGTCCGATTTCATTGTCGGGTTCCCCGGCGAGACGGACGCTGATTTCGAGGCGACGATGAACCTCATTGCGGACGTCGGATTCGACCAGTCATTCAGCTTTATCTACAGTGCACGTCCCGGTACGCCCGCTGCCGCGCTGGTGGATGACACGCCGATGGAAACAAAAAAGGAGCGGCTTACGCTTCTGCAGGCCCGCATCAATCAGCAGGCAATGGATATCAGTCGCGGCATGGTAGGCTCGACGCAGCGTATCCTGGTTGAGAAACCATCGAAAAAAGACCCACGGCAATTGTCCGGCCGCACCGAGAACATGCGCTGGGTGAATTTTGACGGTGACCGGTCACTGATCGGCCAATTCGTTAACGTACGTGTGACGGAGGCTTTGCCAAACTCCCTGCGAGGTCGACTTGCTGATACCCGTGCTGTTGCTTGAATATAATAAAATCAGTTAGTTACAATATTTTCATCGCCGACTTCGGCTGCTATCGGTTCATTAACAGTCATTTTTCGCCTATACAGGTGCCATCCGTTCGCGGTAGTCTCGGGGATATTGCCTCACCCGCCATGACAGCTGTAAAGACGTCAACTTGAACGCACCGCAGATATCCCGGGATGTCATCCTGGAGCCCGCAGATAACGGTCGACTCGCCAACCTCTGCGGTCAGTTCGACGAGCACCTGCGCGAGATTGAACGTCGCCTCGACGTTGAAATTGCCAGCCGTGGAAATCGTTTCCGTGTTACCGGTCATCCCGACGCCGCGAAAATCGGCAGCGATGTCCTGCACTCGCTCTTCAGCATGACTGATAAGGAAAGGCTGGATTCGGAGCGCGTGCATGTTTGTCTGCGGGAGTCCGTCATGAATGACAGGAAATTCGGCGACTTGATCGAACCGGGTGAAACTAGCGACCATGGTGTGCAGGATCATTCCATCCAGACCCACCGCAAGCTCGTTCGTGCCCGGGGCTTGAACCAGAAGACTTACCTCAGGAACATTCGCGAGCACGATCTCGCATTCGGAATCGGCCCCGCTGGTACCGGTAAGACCTACCTAGCGGTGGCGAGTGCCATCGACGCGCTCGAAAACGAACAGGTCAGGCGAATCGTACTCGTTCGTCCTGCAGTTGAAGCCGGCGAACGCCTCGGTTTTCTTCCCGGCGACATGTCGCGAAAGATCGATCCTTATCTTCGTCCGATGTATGACGCGCTATATGACATGATGGGACCCGAGCAGGTGGCGCGACTGATCGAGAAAAACGTCATTGAAGTCGCGCCGCTTGCCTTCATGCGCGGTCGGTCGCTGAACGATTCTTTCGTCATTCTTGACGAGGCGCAAAACACGAGCGTTGCCCAAATGAAAATGTTCCTGACCCGGATCGGGTTTGGTTCTCGCTCCGTTGTCACTGGCGACATTACGCAGATCGATCTGCCGTCAGGACAATATTCCGGACTTAGGAATGCCATCGACATATTGAGCGATGTCGATGGCATTGCGTTCACCTATTTTGTGCCTAGTGACGTGGTCCGGCACGAGCTCGTACAACGTGTCGTCGAAGCCTACGAGGCTGACAGAAACGGCGGACCATGCTGATTGCCGGCAAAATGACCGCGCAATTGATCGTTGATATTCAGGTGGTGAGCGAATCTGCGACCATACCCGTCGACAAGATTATTGAATCCTGGGCAGCTGCGGTTCTTGATCAGCTTGGCTTCAGCGATTTCGCGGAGATGTCGATACGTATTGTGGACGAAGACGAGATTCGAGCGCTCAACAGAGTCTACCGGGAGATCGACAAACCGACGAATGTGCTGTCTTTCCCATCGGGTATCGGCGACGATCTGCCGGACGACGTTCCGAGGTCCCTCGGTGATGTCGTGATCTGTGCGCCGGTTGTCGAGCGTGAGGCGGCCGTGCAATTCAAGGCAGTATGTGATCACTGGGCGCATCTTGTCGTCCACGGAACCTTACATCTCCTCGGATTCGATCACTCATCCGAGTCTGATGCCGCCGAGATGGAGGCAGCCGAGCGCGACATCCTTGCCTCAAAAGGTGTCGTGGACCCCTACGTTCACAGATCAGAAAAAACGTGATCCAGTGCGGAAAATTAAGAGTTGAGCGAGCTGCTACAATGATACTGTTTCCCGAGGACAGGTCACCGGGCGACAAACGAGGACCATGAGCGACAAACCGCCAAGTACCAACGGCTCAGGAAAAACCGGCTTTTTCAAACGCGTCATTCGCGCGATCAAAGGTGAGCCCCTGAGCCGAGACGACATACACGATCTCCTGCAGAAAGACGAAGGAGTTTTCGAGCCTGAAGAAAAGGAAATGCTGTCTGGTGTGCTGGAGGTTGCCGAGACGCAGGTCCGCGAGGTCATGATTCCCCGGTCGCAGATGGTCGTGATCGAACGCGATCAACGTCTCGACGAGATGCTGGACGTCATCATTGGCTCCGGACACTCGCGTTTCCCGGTCGTTGGCGAAGATCGTGACGAGATTCTCGGGATTCTCCTGGCCAAGGATTTACTGAAACTCTTTGGCGCCAGCAATCAGGACGTACTCGAATTGCAGAAATTCCTTCGGCCGGCGGCTGTCATACCGGAATCCAAACGACTGAATGCGTTACTGAAAGAATTCCGAGACAGCCACAATCATATGGCGATCGTTGTCGATGAATACGGTGGTGTATCGGGGTTGCTGACGATAGAAGACGTGCTTGAGGAGATCGTTGGCGAGATCGATGATGAGCACGACTCGGAAGAAGCTGAATTTATCGCCCCTGGCACGGACATTGACGGGCAACCCTGTTTCTCGGTTTATGCTTTGACCCGAATCGATGATTTCAATGACTACTTCGGCGTCGAATTTACCGAGGAAGAGGACTATGAAACGATTGGCGGACTTATAATGCATGAACTTGGCCGCCTGCCGCGATCTGGAGAGCGGCTTGAATACGGTGGTTTCGAATTTTGTGTGATTCGCGCCGACGGTCGGCGAATTGATGCTCTGCAGGTCATCCGCGTCGTTCGTGAAGACGTCGCATCCACCGCCTGACGTGTCTCTGAATTTTTCCGTAGCGGATTTCGCTGGCAGCCGTCCCTTGATGGCATGGCTCGCGTATTTTCTGATCGGCGCGCTGACGATGCTGTCATTTGCACCTTTTGGCTGGTTTCCGGCCGCATTTTTCTTCGTGTTGCCATTGATATGCGCATTTCGGTACTGCGAACCAGGGTCGGCAGCCAGACTGGGTTTTGCATGGGGCGCCGGGCTGTTTTTTGCCGGCACATACTGGCTATACGTATCTATACATATTTTCGGGCAGGCGCCGCCGTTCGTCGCCACATTTATGATGATCGCCCTTGTCGTCATCATGGCGATTTATTACGCGGCAGCGGGCTGGCTCGTGGCGACTTTGCGGGGCCAAGGTGGTTGGCAATTCGTTGCCGTCATGTCGACGACCTGGGTATTTCTGGAATGGTTGCGTGGCTGGATGCTGAGTGGATTTCCGTGGATGACGCTCGGCTACAGCCAGATCGACTCATGGCTCGCGGGATTTGCACCGGTGCTCGGTGTCTATGGCATCTCGCTGATACTGATGTTGAGTGTATGTGCGCTGCTCGAGGTCTTCGAATCGAATGGCAGGTCGAGGATGGTGTTTGCCGTATTTGCCGTGTTGCCGTGGATCGCCGGGGCGATGCTGAAGCCGATATCGTGGACAGTGCCCGCGGGACCAGCTGTCAAAACAACTATTGTGCAGGGGGGTATTTCGCAGGATCGAAAATGGCAGCGAGCACAATTCGGCGTCACGTTGGATCTGTACCGCAATTCTCTGCAAGAACACAACGATAGCGATCTGGTCGTGTGGCCGGAAGTCGCCATTCCGTCGGTGCTCGATCAGGTCGGCAATTACGTTTCTCTGCTTCAGCAGTATGTTGCAGCGAACAACACTACCCTGTTGTTTGGCATTCTCGAACGCGATGCGTCGTTGCAGCAGGTATTTAACAGCGTCATCGCAATTGACGGCAGTAGTCAGCAGGTCTACCGGAAGCACCATCTCGTTCCGTTCGGTGAATATTTTCCGGTGCCGGCCTTCATGCGTGAGTGGCTGCGCATGATGAACTTGCCGTACAGCGATATCACTCCTGGCGAAGCGGTGCAGTCTCTCCTTGTGATGCCGGATGGCAATCAATTGGCAGTCGCCATCTGTTACGAAGACGCTTACGCTGCGGAGCAGTTGTATGCATTTCCGGATGCGACGATCCTTATCAATGTCAGCAACGATGCGTGGTTTGGTGATTCGATCGCTCCCCATCAGCACCTCGAGATTGCGCGCATGCGGGCGCTTGAGGCAGGTCGATACGTTGTCCGGGCGACCAACAACGGTGTCAGTGCCTTTATTGCGCCGGATGGATCCCTGCTCGACACCGGTCCGCAGTTCGAATACGTCACAATGACGCATGACATCATCCCATTGGTCGGAAGCACACTTTATGCTCGAGTAGGCAACTGGCCGGTTATCCTGCTTTGCCTAGCAGTCCCCGGGTGGTTCGCCTGGCGCCAAAAATACCCGTCAAATAAGTATTTTCAATAGAAATATTGATTGTGAAGTATTGTAAAATTTTGTTTTTAAAGTATTTATATTTTTCTTTGCTATAAGTTCTATAGATTTATAGAATTTGCGTCAACCGGAATTCGAATGGTCATCGAATGGCGCAGGTCTCCGAACGCAGCAGATATCAATCCCAGAAGCAACTGGCGATTCGCTCGGCGGCGTCCGTGTTCGCCGAAAAGGGGTTTCACGGGGCGAGTACGAAAGACATCGCCGAGCGCATGGGAATTAAGCAAGGCAGCCTCTATTACTACTTCAAGTCGAAGGAAGAGGCGCTTGGCGAGGTTTGCCTGTATGGCATCGAAGATTACGTCGAGCGTATGCGGAGCATCGCTGCCAGCGACCAGCCGTTTGAAGCAAAACTTATGGCAATCATTACATCACACCTGTCGAGCTATCGTGAACGAAATGAAGCTCTCAAGGTGCACAACGACGAACGGCTGTATTTGCCGGAGGACAAGCGCGCCAGGTTGAAAGAACTGGGGAGCAATTATAGGCAACAACTTGAGAGGATATTCGAAGAGGGAGCCAGAACCGGGGCATTGCGGGATTCGGTCGAATGCCATTTTGCCGCACAGGCGGTGATCGGCATGTGCAACGGCTGGGGAGACATCATCGTCAGGGAACCTGACCTGGATTTGTTCGGCCTGATCCAGAAATGCACGGACCTCGTGCTGAATGGATTTATTGAAAGTCCGAAAAGGAAATGCGATGGCAGTGAGGCTGTCGGCAACAATCAAGACCAATAAGATTAACAAGGACTGAAGATATGGCAGAGCAAATAGCGACAAATGTCGTCTGGCACGACGGAGAAATTACCCGCGAGGATCGTCACATGATCATGCGCCAAAAAGGCGCGACGATCTGGTTAACCGGGCTCTCCGGCAGTGGGAAGAGCACCATTGCCATTGCACTCGAAAAGGCGCTGCACTCAATGGGCAAGCTGTCGTACCGGCTTGATGGCGACAATGTACGACTCGGCATCAACAAGAACCTCGGTTTCTCGGAAGAAGACCGCAAGGAAAACATACGCCGCATCGGTGAAATTGCGAAGCTGTTCGGAGACGCAGGCATCATCTCTCTGTCGAGTTTTATCAGTCCGTATCAGTCGGACCGGGATCAAGTCAGGGTACTGCATGAAGCAGCGAAGCTGCCATTCGTTGAGGTGTTCGTCGATTGTGCACTCAGTGTTGCGGAAGAGCGCGACCCGAAAGGCCTCTACAAGAAGGCGCGCGCGGGCGAGATCAAGAACTTTACGGGCATTGACGATCCCTACGAAGCGCCGGAGAATCCTGAAATCCATCTGAGGTCGGACGAGATGACCCTGCAAGAGGAGGTAACGATTGTCATCGACTACCTGATGATGCACGATATCATCGGCAAGGAGCCCTTCACGTGCTCTGACGATTGCATTGCCGCGTCAGCCTGAGGATCCCCGCAATGATCAGACCACACGGCGCTGATGACCTGACGCCACGGTATGTGGACAACGACACCCAGCACAAAGCCCTGGTCTCGGAGGCAGAATTCCTGCCTTCGATGACGGTGAACTCGGCGGCGGCTGCGAACGTGGTGATGCTCGGTGCAGGCTATTTTACGCCGCTGCCCGGATTCATGAACCTGGCGGACGCAATGAGCGTCGCGGCCAGAATGCAGACAACCGGCGGCTTGTTCTGGCCGGTTCCCTTGCTGAATCTTACTGATAACGTCGATGGCATCGATGTGAACCGCCGAATCGCATTACGCGACCCCAATGTCGATGGCAATCCGGTGATGGCCGTCATGGAAGTATCGAGCATCGAGCGCGTGAGCGACGAACAGCTCAACACGATGACTGAGAAGATCTTCGGCACGCTGGACGATTCGCACCCGGGCGTTGCGACATTCAGGCGTCTGGGACGCTATTGCATCGCCGGCGACGTTCAAGTGCTTTCCTACAGCTATTTCGAATCAGAATTCAAAGGTACGTTTAGGACGGCTGTTGAGATCCGCGAGGAGATTGCTGCGCGCGGCTGGCAGAAAGTCGTCGCATTTCAGACGCGAAACCCGATGCACCTGGCTCACGAGGAACTCTGTCGTATGGCACAGCAGCGTCTCGGCGCGGATGGAATCGTGATTCACATGCTGCTCGGTCGCCTCAAAGCGGGCGCGATTCCCGCTTCGGTTCGTGATGACTGTATCCGCAAGCTGGGCGAGGTCTACTCCCGAAAAACCCGGGCA
>CAZWEW010000077.1:0-9932 GCA_964633055.1 uncultured Woeseia sp.
CAGCTCACGTGACGAAAAGTCTCCGGCGGAGAGCCCATCTGAAATCTCCGCCAGCGTGAGCCGGTGCAGCGCTACCGATGAATCACCCACGGCTACTCGATGACCTTCGGAACTAGGTAGTAGCCACCCTCGGTCGACGGTGTGTTCTTCTGGATGTCATCGCGCTCGTCGGATTCAGTAAGTCCGTCGTCGCGCAGTCTCTGCGTCATTTTCAGAGGATGCGCCATCGGCAGGACGTCATCGGTGGGCGCAGCCTGCAACCGGTCGACAAAATTGACGATTCGGGATAATTTGTCAACGACATCGTCGATCTCACTATCCTCCAGCTGGAGGCGTGCAAGCATTGCGATGTGTTGGACCTGATCTTTCGTTAGCGACACAGGATTTCCGACGATTTAGCGCGGGGCAGACACCCCGCAGCGCAGCCGCTGGCAATGATACCTGCGTCCTTGTGCAATGTCGTGTCCGTTGTTAAATTGCGGCGTTAATTTGCTTCTCGGGGCAGAGGCAGTTAATTTGCTTCTCGGGGCAGAGGCAACTGATGTTAAGGAACATTCTAGGGCATTTCTCCAACGATCTCTCGATCGACCTGGGGACAGCAAACACGCTCATTTACTCGCGCGGGCATGGCGTCGTGCTCGACGAGCCGTCGGTCGTCGCAATTCGCGAGGACTCCGGGCGTGGCGGAAGGACTGTCGAGGCCATCGGCGACGAAGCGAAGAACATGCTGGGCAGGACGCCTGGCAATATCACGGCAATTCGACCGCTGAAAGACGGCGTCATCGCCGATTTCACGGTGACCGAGAAGATGTTGCAGCATTTTATCCGCAAAGCACATGGTACCCGTTACTTCCGGCCAAGCCCTCGCGTGCTGATCTGCGTGCCCTATGGCTCCACTCAAGTCGAACGACGTGCGATTCGGGAATCAGCGGAAGGTGCCGGCGCACGGAAAGTGCACCTGATTCCGGAGCCCATGGCAGCAGCTATCGGCGCTGGTATGCCCGTGCACGAGCCGCGAGGGTCGATGGTCATCGACATCGGTGGCGGCACGTCCGAAGTCGCGGTCATCTCGCTGAATGGCATTGTGTACGCGGCGTCGGTTCGAATAGGCGGCGACCGCTTTGACGATGCCATTACGAGCTACGTTCGCCGCAACTACGGCATCCTGATCGGTGAGGCTACTGCCGAACGCATCAAACATGAGATAGGCTCTGCATTTCCGGGGCAGGAAGTCCGCGACATTTCAGTTAGGGGGCGCAATCTTTCCGAGGGCGTGCCGAGAAGCTTCACGCTGAACTCGAACGAAATACTCGAGGCACTGCAGGAACCTTTGCAAGGCATTGTCGGAGCGGTGAAAGAAGCCCTGGAACAGACCCCCCCGGAACTGGGCGCCGATGTTGCCGATCGTGGCATCGTACTGACCGGCGGTGGCGCATTGCTCAAAGATTTCGACAAACTCCTGATGGAAGAAACCGGATTGCCAATTGTTATCGCCGACGACCCCTTGACCTGTGTCGCCCGTGGTGGCGGTCGCATAATCGAAGTAATCGATGAGCACGGCCCGGCGGTATTCGGCCTAGAATAACAATAAGCATCATGGCCACTATTGTGCGAAGCGTATACGCAAATGGCCGCCGCGAAGTCTAAAAAATATCGTTCCTCGTTCACTCCCGCGGCAGGCCTTCGACTACTGTTACTGTCGGTCCTGTCGATCCTCCTCCAGTACGTCGATCATCGCGACGACCCCCTCGACACGCTGCGAAAAGCGATTAGCGCTACGGTCTACCCTCTTCGGGTAATCGTGGACGCGCCCGTGTCTGCATGGCGTTGGCTCGATGCGGCGACCACCTCGAGAAAGAATCTGCAACTCGAGAATAACCGGTTCAGAACCGAGAGCCTGCTGGCACAGACCAGGTTACAGCGTTATGCAGCGCTCGAAGCCGAAAACGCTCGCCTGCGAACCATGCTGGAAGCCCGTTTGCGAGTTCATGTACAGGCTCGTGTGGCGGAGATTATGTCGGTCAGCGCCAATCCATTCCGGCAGGTCATAGTTATCGACAAGGGAACGACGGACAACGTGTTTGCAGGCCAAGCACTCATTGATGCGGACGGCGTAGTCGGGCAAGTTATTGAAGCCGGTTTTGTATCGTCGCAATGCCTGTTAATCAGCGATCCGGGACATGATCTTCCAGTGGAGGTCAATAGGAACGGTCTGCGAACGATAGCTCGCGGCACCGGCGAGTATGATTTGCTCTATCTCCCGTTCCTGCCAAATAACGCTGACATCGAGCAGGGTGATCTCCTCGTGACATCAGGCCTTGGTGGCATCTTCCCCGCAGGCTACCCTGTCGCAATCGTCGAAACCGTCACCCGCCTGCCACAGGAACCGTTCGCATCGGTGACCGCACGCCCTTTGGCCTCATTGAACCAGGTCCGCGAAGTCATGCTGATCTGGACGGAGAACGAAGAAATCCCGGTTGACGTCGAAGACTCCGCAACAGATGACCGGCCTCCGGTCGAGCAAACAGGAGAAGACGATGGGCCGGCGAGTAACGTGCCACTAGCCACCGCCGAAACGCCAGGCGACGGAGCGCATCCGCCTGCAAGTACAGTGTCAGAAGAGCAGGGGTGGAACGGTGAGTGAAGCTCGCCCCGCACGTCACGGCCCCGTCATTGCCAGCATGGTCGTAGCCCTGATGCTGACAATGACACCATTGCCCGACTGGGCGGAGTCGCTGCGCCCTGCCTGGATCGTATTGACACTTTTATATTGGTCGATAACGTTTCCCGGCAGCTATGGTGTCGTCACTGCCTGGATCGCCGGCCTCGTGTTCGATGTCGCACAAGGCACTCTACTCGGCCAACATGCGCTAGCAATGAGTATCGTGATCTATGTCGCCTTGAAATTCCACTTGCAGCTGCGCCAGTTCCCGATGCTGCAACTGATGGCTACCGTGTTTGTTTTGCTCGCGCTCTACGAGTTCGTTCTGTTCTGGATCAACGGTGTTGCAGGTGTTGTGGCACCTGCAAGCAGTTACTGGGGTCCGATTATTGTCAGTGCGTTAATCTGGCCAGCGATCAACTTGGTGCTCGCGAACGTGCGGCAGCGAGTGAGGCGATAATCAAATGAGCCTGTTCGCGCCGATCAAAGACCATCACTCAGAAAAACAACTGTTCGTTGCGCGTATCGTGCTGACGTCGGTCGTAAGCATCATATTGCTCGGCATAGTCATCGCAAGGCTCATTCAGTTGCAACTCGTCGAACACGAGTTGTTCGCCGAACGCTCGCAGGGTAATCGTATCCGTATCGAAGCCGTGCCACCCACTCGGGGGCTGATCTTCGACCGAAAAGGTAAAGTACTCGCAGAAAACCTGCCTGCCTATCAGCTCGAGCTAATCCCGGAGCAGGTACCCAATCTTGATGATGCGCTCGGCAGGCTCGAACGAATCAGGCTGATCAAGACAGAGGACATCCCACGGATCAAGAACCTGGTTCGGACCGGGCCGCGTTTCAAACCGGTGACCTTACGATTCAGGCTAAGCGACGAAGAGATCGCACGCTTCGCACTCCAGCGTCCGAGATTTCCGGGTGTCGATCTTCAGCCACGCCTCGTTCGCCATTACCCCAACGGAGAACTGGTTGCACACGCAATCGGCTACGTTGGTGCGCTGAGCAGCGCCGACCTGACACGACTCGACGAAGCCGACTATGCAGGCACATCGCACACGGGCAAGACTGGCGTCGAGCATTTCAATGAGAACATGTTACACGGGACCGTCGGTTTCCGGCAGATTGTAACTAATGCACTTGGCCGACAAGTGCCTGTCGAAACTCAGGATTTCGCAGACAACCTGCCTCAAAGGGAGAATCCGATTCCAGGTGCCAACCTCTATCTGAGCCTCGATATCGACCTACAACGTGTTGCCTACGAACAGCTGGCGGGCCGCCGGGGTGCGGTCGTTGCAATCGATCCTAACAATGGTGAGATCCTGGCGCTCGTCAGCTCCCCATCATTCGACCCGAATGCATTTGCTATGGGTATGAGCTCGAGCGAATACAACGCGCTGCAAAGCAACGAAGATCGACCACTTTTCAATCGTGCAATCCGCGGAAACTACCCGCCCGGCTCTACGATCAAGCCAATGTTGTCGCTGGCTGCACTCCAGGTAGGTGCGACCAATCTGACGCGGCGATCTTTATGCATCGGCTGGTACAGCCTGCCTGGCAACAAACACCGTTACAGAGACTGGCGGCGGGAAGGCCACGGTGAGGTCAACCTGCACGATGCACTCGAACAGTCCTGCGACGTCTACTTTTACGAGATCAGCCGCGACATCGGCATCGACACGATGCACCAGTACCTACAGCAATTCGGTCTGGGCAATTCAACAGGGCTCGACATAACAGGTGAGGCCGACGGCCTCGTTCCCTCTCGCGAGTGGAAACGGCAGGCGTTCAGGAAACGAGAGGACCAAGTCTGGTTTCCCGGAGAGACTATCATCGCATCGATCGGCCAAGGCTACATGCTCGCCACACCGCTGCAACTCGCAAATGCGGTCGCAGCCCTGTCCATGCGCGGCCAGCGCTATCGCCCGCATCTCGTGGCCGCCTTCGAAGACCCGTTAAACGGCAGGCGAACGCTCATCGCGCCCGAGCCGCTGACGCGCGTCTCGATAGACAACTCGTTCTACTGGGACAACATCCTGAATGCCATGCATGACGTAATGCACAGCCCGACAGGCACGGCCCGCGACGCAGGACGGGGCGCAACCTATGACATGGCCGGAAAGAGCGGAACGGCACAAGTGTTCTCCCTGGCGCAGGACGAGGAATACGACGAGGAACAAATCGAAGAGCGTCTGCGCGATCATGCTTTGTTCATCGCGTTTGCGCCGTTGGATGAGCCGCGAATCGCGGTATCCGTCATCATCGAGAATGGCTCGAGTGGTAGTCGCATCGCCGCCCCCATTGCCCGCGCGCTAATGGATCTGTACCTAGGATATGATAACGATGCGTTTTAGCGATACGCAGAGACCGTTCACGGACGCCATCACGCGAGCCCCTGGTGCGGGAAGCCTGATGCAACGTCTTCACCTCGACGAACCTCTCCTCAGCGTGTTGATGCTGATTTCCGCACTCGGTCTCTTCGTACTGTATTCCGCGGTCGGTCAAAACTTTGACCTGTGGATGCAGCAGTTCATCCGCCTGCTCGTCGCGATCGTCGCCATGCTGATCGTCTCAAGACTATCCCCGGACCTGATGCGGCGCTGGACGCCATGGGGCTACCTCGCAGTCCTCATTATGCTCATCCTCGTACTCGCCACGGGCGAAGTCGGACAGGGCGCCCGACGCTGGCTCGACGTCGGCATTCGATTTCAGCCTTCCGAACTAATGAAAATTGCTGTGCCAATGATGGCCGCCTGGTACTTGCACGATAGACAATTGCCACCGAAGTTCCTGGACCTAGTTGTCATCGCAGTACTTATCATCGTCCCAACCGTTCTGATTGCGCGACAACCGGACCTAGGCACCTCTCTTCTGGTCGCCACTTCGGGCGTACTGGTTATCGTCCTTGCCGGATTACCAATACGGGTCATGATACTGCTCGCTCTCGCATCGGTTCCGGGCGCCTACGTGCTCTGGCAATTTATGCAGGAATATCAGAAGCAACGCGTACTCACCCTACTGAATCCCGACTCCGATCCACTCGGCGCCGGATACAACATCATCCAATCGAAGATTGCGATCGGCTCCGGTGGGTTGTTCGGCAAGGGATGGACCAATGGCAGCCAGGCGCAACTCGAGTTCCTCCCCGAAAGAGACACCGATTTTATTTTTGCAGTCATGGGCGAAGAACTGGGCCTGCTCGGCGTTTTGAGCCTGCTCTGTCTCTACCTGTTGGTTGTCGGCCGTGGACTGTATATCGCAATCCATGCCCGCGATACCTACTCGAGGCTCCTCGCCGGGAGCATCAGCCTCACATTTTTTGTCTACGTATTCGTGAATACCGCTATGGTGACAGGCTTGCTTCCTGTCGTTGGCATACCCCTGCCACTCGTGAGTTTCGGTGGGACATCGATGGTGACCCTTATGGCCGGATTCGGTATTCTCATGTCGATTCACCGTCACCGAAAATTACTGGCGCATTGATGCGCGCAAGGATGTCTATGCGCTCGCGAAAAATTATGAGAACGCTTATATGAAAAGGATGTTACCAGCACTCGTGTTTTTTCTTGGTGCTTGCCCCGCACTCGCATTCAATACTGATCGCACCAATGTCAGGGAATTTATCGATCGGATGGTCGAGGAACATTCCTACGATCGTGACAGTGTCACCCGCATCATCGCTGCCGCGGAATTCAAGGAATCGATACTGGAGGCCATCAGCAGACCCGCCGAAAAGACGCTCCAATGGCACGAGTACCGAGACATCTTCTTGACCGGCGAGCGAATACGTGCCGGCGCCGACTTCTGGCGTGAACACTGCGAAACTCTCGAACGCATCAGTAACGAAACCGGCGTTTCAGTTGAGATTCTCGTCGGCATAATCGGCGTCGAAACATATTACGGTCGTATTACCGGCAACTACCGCGTCCTTGATGCGCTGGCAACGCTCGCGTTTGACTACCCGCCGCGATCTCGTTTTTTTACCAAGGAACTGGAGCAATTCCTGTTGCTGGTTCGGGAAGAAGGCATGGATGCAGCCGACGCAACCGGCTCCTATGCGGGCGCAATGGGTCGCCCGCAGTTCATGCCGTCGAGCTATCGGGCCTATGCAGTCGATTCAACAGAAGACGGCAAGCGGGATATTTGGACGAATTGGACGGACGTCATTGGCAGCGTTGCCAACTACTTTGTGCGCCATGGCTGGGCTGAGAACCGCGAAGTTGTCGCTGCCGCGACGCTCAGCACGAAGTGGCAAGGCGACACCCCGGAGAATACCCTGACACCCCGGGAAACCGTGACTTCTCTCAGTCGCCAGGGCGTGATGTTCTCGACGGAACTCGCCGGTAATGAGAAAAGTCAGCTCATTACACTGCAGGGCAAGAATGACGATGAATTCTGGGTCGGATTCCACAACTTTTTTGTTATCACGCGCTACAACCGCAGCGTGATGTATGCGCTGGCTGTGCACCAGCTCGGGCAGGAAATCTCCCTTGAGGTCCAGCGTGGCGAACCCTGAGCGACTTTCCCTCTTTGTCTGTCTGAGCCTACTGACGCTCGTTGCCGCCTGCTCCTCCGGGCCTGTTGGTGACAGCGGCCCTGCTGTGGACATACCCGTCTCACGGCTTCCCGATGATCCCGTGCCAAAAAAGGAACCTCGCAGTCGCTACGGCAACGGCCCGTCCTACGAGGTTTACGGAAAAACCTATCGCGTGCTGAACACGAGCTACGGCTACCAAGAACGGGGCGTTGCATCCTGGTATGGCCGAAAATTCCATGGCCGGATGACGTCCAGCCAGGAGCCGTACGACATGTACGCAATGACAGCGGCACACAAGACATTGCCACTACCGACCTATGTCCGCGTTCGAAACCTAGGCAACAACCGCAACATCATTGTCCGGGTGAACGACCGGGGTCCCTTCGTCGACAACCGGTTGATCGATCTTTCCTATTCGGCAGCAGTCAAGCTCGACATGATCCGCGATGGAACCAGTCTCGTCGAAGTTACGGCGATCAGTTTCGACAAGCCGCTGCGAGGTGCGTTCCGCGCATCAAAGCCCCGCCCGGGGCAGGCAACACAAGTGGACGGGAGCCTTTTTGTCCAGGTTGGAGCATTCGGCGAAGTCAACAACGCACGCCGTCGATACTCACTCTTGCGGGACAAAGGAATTGGACCACTGAAAATCTACGCGGACAAACGCGCGCCAGCGACACTTTATCGTGTCAGAATCGGACCGATTGCCGACGTTATTCAATATGATTCCATCGTCGAAGAACTACAGAGACTGGGGATCACGGAGACTCACCTCATAACCGAATAGCACAGCACGTCGGACAGTGTGTGCGTTGATTTTTCACCACCGCAACTATCAGGGCTATTCAAAGATCGTTTGGGACTGCTCGCTAAGATAGTGCGACAGGTAATAGTTCGTCATGATGCCTTTGCCCGTGTTACCGGAACCTTTCCAACCACCAAAGCGCTGATAACCAGACCAGACAAACCGGATTCCAACAACCTGCATCGATGAAATACAACGTTGATTTAGGTCCGCTGCTGGCCGGTCACTGTGTCCTGAGGGCGGGACTCACATTTTTCGCGGGAAGCGCTACAATACAGGCCTCGGCTTCCGATTCACTTAGGCAGACTTCCGTGACACTTCGAATCTTCCTGATTTCGCTGGTCTTTGTACTGTGCGGTTTTTCCGCGCAAGCGCAACAAACACCGATTCCCCAGCCACCGATCATCGGCGCAAAAAGTTACCTGCTGGTCGATGGAGCGACAGGTGCCACGCTGGCATCGCTCAAGCCCGACGAGCGTCTGGCGCCGGCGAGCCTTACCAAACTTATGACGGCCTACGCTGTTTTTCATGCCCTCGAAGAAGACCAGATTTCGCTAGCCGACCGCGTTACGGTCAGCGAGAAAGCGTGGCGGACCGAGGGGTCAAGAATGTTCATCGAGGTCGACACTCAGGTCAGCGTTGAAGAACTGCTGCTCGGCATGATCGTCCAATCCGGCAACGATGCAAGTGTTGCATTGGCCGAGCACGTTGGCGGGTCAGAATCGGTTTTCACTCAACTCATGAATCAGCACGCGGCTGCGCTCGGCATGACAGGCAGCCACTTTATGAATCCCGCAGGGCTGCCACACGAGGACCATTATTCGACCGCGCGCGATATTGCGACGCTGGCCCAGGCAATCATCAACAAATTTCCAGATTACTATGACTGGTATTCGGTCAAGGAATATGAATACAACGGAATCAGGCAGCCAAACCGGAACTCCTTACTCTGGCGCGATCCAAGCGTTGACGGAATGAAGACAGGTCGGACCGACGAAGCTGGATACTGCCTAGTTTCCTCCGCCAAACGCGACAACATGCGTGTCATCTCGGTCGTGCTCGGCACATCGAGCGCCAAAGCGCGAATCGACGGTAGTCACGCCCTGCTGAATTACGGTTTCCGCTTTTTCGAGACCCGGTTACTTTATCGAGCCGGCGAAACCGTGGCGACTGCGAGGATCTGGAAGGCTGAAAAGGAGATGACGTCCCTAGGTTTGCCCGAAGACCTGTACGTGACGATTCCACGGGGGTCATTCGACGAGGTCGAATCCGTCCTTAACATGCCGCCACAACTATTGGCGCCGGTTGCCCAGGGTCAACCACTGGCGGAATTGCAAGTCAGCCTGAACGGTGAGTCGATCCTCAATACACCGTTGCGCGCACTGGAGGACAATCCGGATGGCTCTTTCTGGCAGCGCACGCGGGATGGAGTCGCGCTCTGGTTCGAGTAGATGAGTGACGTGCCTGACGATTCACTTCTCGAATTTCCGTGCCGCTTTCCAATCAAGATGATGGGCCGCGACGACAATCGGTTTCGCAAGGTCGCAGTCGAACTCGTTGAAGCACA
This sequence comes from uncultured Woeseia sp., assembly GCA_964633055.1. Classification (GTDB taxonomy): domain Bacteria; phylum Pseudomonadota; class Gammaproteobacteria; order Steroidobacterales; family Woeseiaceae; genus SZUA-117. The sequence goes on from CAZWEW010000077.1 coordinate 9,575, forward strand.
TGTCGGCACGGTGTCCGAAGACGCCATCTCTGCGGCATCGAGTAGCAAGGGTAATTTCCTGTCGATTACTGTCACGGTCGACGCACAGAGCCAGGAACAACTGGACGACATTTACCGGGCGCTCAGCGATCACGACGAAATTCTGGTCGCGTTATGATTCTCGTCCGATCCCTCGGCCGGGAACCGTATGAGCCACTGTGGCGCCGCATGCAATCGTTCACCGACATGCGCGACAAATCCACCGCCGACGAAATTTGGTTCACAGAGCACCCGCCAATCTTCACACTCGGGCTGAATGCAAGTCGGGAACATCTGCTCAATACCGGAGACATTCCCATCGTCCAGGTCGACCGAGGGG
>CAZWEW010000078.1:0-9736 GCA_964633055.1 uncultured Woeseia sp.
GTCATACCCAACATTACGGCAAATACATTTTTTTCAGTGTTCATAATTGTTTCCCCTGTACGATGGTTTGCAACGGCGTCTCCGAAATAAATCCTAAATTTCGAGCTAATGCTGCCACCGAGGCTGTGTTGCAGTAGGGCCTTCGCTAACCCTGTTTTATTGGTGGCTTTTTTATGGTGGGTCCCTCCGCCTTGTGTCTTAATTTTTTTGTGTTATCTATGGTTCTTCTTTTGCACTGTTGGTTAAAAATCACGTTTTATATAATATGAAACTTGGTCCGAGCGTAACAAAAAGAATGAATTGAATTTTAGTAATGGACGCCATGTCCATAAGTTCGATCAAATTAGAAGCCAAAAACTAGAGAAACAATGGGTTACGCGAGACAATGGCAGACGCGATGTCCAATAAAATAAAAAGTCTCAAGCAAATTCATCCAGACATCTGGAATATCGATTCGATGCCCCTGATCAATAAAGTTGCTATGGAATCGATGTTTGAACGCTATTCAGACATCAGCTTCAAAAAATTCATGCTGGTGGGATGGCTGCATTATTTTGGCCTGTCTATTATTAGAAAAAGGATGCTCGGTGAGGACGATTATGCACAATCTTTCACCACCATCGATGCGCTTGACGGAATGATAGAAAGATGGCCCAACCACAAATGGAATCGCCGCTATATGGATCGGTGCTTTAAAGAATTTCTGGCATCCGGGATGATTGAAAAGAAAAAAAAATCGGCAGATGACAAACGATTAAAACACTTTACGGTCAGCGAAGATTTCATCACTTACATTTGCGATTTTTATATCGAGATTTGCGAAACCGCTAATATCATTTCGACTCATCGCACTCATCAAAACCTACACGCGCACACCAAACACTTGACCGAAAAGATTGAGAGAGCATCGCGAACTGGTAGCAACACCACGCTGGATTATGTGCGAGATAGGACATCTCCACACGCCATTCACAAAGATCGCTCCAAGACGACCTCCGCGATAGCGGCATCTTCCAAAGTACAAGAGAAATCAATTAGGTCGCCGACTGGTTTTGCTATGCGAAATAAATAGCAGGAACACACCAGAAGAAATCAGTCAGGTTTGATTAACAGGACACGCAATTGTCGTTGTTGATCGAGCCCAGGCTTTCCAACAGTGCCACCGTGTCGAAGTAAGGCTGCGTGCGCTGTACAGGTCCATTGGCAACATCTGCCGTGCTTTGTCCCTTACGGTTTATTGCCATGACATCCGAGCCCTTCTCAAGAAGATAGTGAATCAGCTCATTATCTCCCCGTGAAGCTGCGTTGTGCAGCGGTGTTATGCCGTTGTAATCCCGCGCGTTAACATCGGCGCCATGCTCTTCCACGAGGTACTTGGCTGCTGCTAACCAGGCTTCAGGTACGTGGCGGTGAGAATTTGCGGCGAAACCAACGCTATAACCGTGGCCTGTCACAGCATGGATCGGGTAAATGCCCGGTCCGCCTTCCTCCACCGGTGGCAGGCCTGAAGGATCATGGTATGGCCAATCGAAGATGTCTGCGATCTCGCAGCGCAGTTGAAATATGCCCAGTTGAACCAAAACAAACTTTGAACAAGTTTCATTGGTGTTATCGGGCCCGTTACCGGTCCCGGGGGGCACAGTGGGCTTTATCGTGGCTATGTTTGGATCGGCGCCGTATTCGATCAACAACTTCATTGCTTCAACGTCGAGCGCATGGGCAGCGCGCCAGAATGGTGTTGCACCTTTGGTATCCAGAGCCAGGTAGGAATTAGTGTATTCCATAAACCACAGGTGTTTTTTAAGCCGCACATTGGGGTTGACGCCAGCATCCAGCAGTATTTTCATCAGTTCCAGGTAAGTAGATTGCTGCTGCAAATAGGCTTGCTGCTGTGGAAAGCGGGAATCAGGGGCCCACTGGGTGTTGACCACCGCATAAAGCGGTGTGGTGCCAGCAGCACTGGCCAGTGTTGGATCTGCACCGCGCTCCAATAATTTCAGTGCCAGATCAAAGTGACCATTAATGATCGCCATCAGGATGGGGCTGGTCTTGTCGCCAGCGCCTGCTGTGTTGATATTTGCCCCTGCGTCCAATAGGGCTATCGATACGTCCGTTAATCCTTCTCGGGAAGCAAGCAACAGAGGCGTCAGTCCGCCCTGAGTGCTAACGAGCTTGGTGTAGTTGAGCGCTCGATTGTTCTCTTCAATTTCTGTTTCTTCAATTTCTGATTCTTGCTGCGCTGTATATTCTCGTGCGGCTTGTATTGCTGTGGCAACTTCGTTGGGATCAGGTGCCCAGGTGCCCGCCTCAGAACCACTCTCCTCACGAAAGGTATCGAGCACTTTATCCCTGCGCTTCCTGGCTTCGAGGTCTTCGGTGTGGCGAGCGACCAGGTCAATCACCTTGCTGGCAGCTTCCAGCTCTGCACCAAGATCGATTAGCGTATTTACCGCGTTGAGTCGATTGCCGGCCGCCGCAAACATCAACGGTGTCTGGTTCCACACTGACTCCTCGGCGTTCACCTCGGCACCGGCTTTCACTAATTGATTGATAACATCCACATTGCCTGAAGCAGCAGCGAAGTGAAGCGGTGTGACTGAACCGGTTGTGGTTTCAGCCATGACGCCACTGCCGGCTGCAAGCAAGGCGCTTACGACTTCGGCAGCACCTTTTCTGCTCGCCAAGTGCAGGGCGGAGTATCCTCCCATGCGAGTGATTGCATCCAGGTTGGCCCCTGCGACAATGAGCAGATCGGCGATATCGCGATTGCCGTTTTCTGCTGCCCAGTGTATAGCAGTCATACCATCGCCCTGCGCGGCGTTTACATCTCCGCCTTGCTGCAGTAGTTGGGTCACACGTTCAATGTCTTCCACCATGGCAGCATCAGACACCACGGAATCGGCGAGGACTGACGTTATCGGTAAGAACAGCAGGTTAAGAATGACTGCCAGTTGTTGGGTGAAATTGCGCATGGATCAGGTCACTCTTGACTGACTGGTCAACTTAACAAAGTGCCAGTGCTATCACCGAAATTTTCCATGTTTTCCAGACCAAGTTTATGCAAAAGACTTAGCATCGCATTGGCCATAGGTGTGCCATCCGGCGCCTTTATGTGCAGATTGCCGGGAAGTGTGCCATTAGCACCACCTGCTATAAATAGTGGGCAGCGCTTATGATTGTGCAGATTGCTGTCACCCATAGGGGAACCATAAATCACCATGCTCTTGTCCAGCAGGTGAGTATCTCCTTCCATCGTGGATTCCAGTTTCTTGAGCAGATAAGGCACCATGCTGACGTGGTATTTGTTGATCTTGTAAAAGTCTGTGACGCCTTGTTCGCTGCCACCGTGGTGGGAGCAGGGGTGGAAAGGTTTGTCGGTGCCGGATTCTGCGAATACACGAGCCGAAGCATCACGACCCATCTTGAATGAGAAAACACGAGTGATATCTGCGGCAAAGGCCAGTACTTGCAGATCAAACATCAGCTCCACGTGCTCGGCAAAGGAATCTGGTACCCCGGTTGGTGCTTCCGGAATACTCCCTTGTTCGCCGCTGCTTGCACGGTTTTCTAGCTGTTGAATACGGCGCTCGATTTCTCGGACATTGGTCAGGTATCTGTCCATACGCCGTTGGTCTTCTGGGCCTAATTGTTTTTTAAGGTCACTGGCGCGGCTGCCTAACCAATCTAGGATGCTCTTGTCGGTGCGTCTGCGTATTTGCCGTTCTTCCTCACTGCCTCCAGCTCCGAATAACTGGTCAAACACCAAACGCGGATCGCGAATTAGTGGCAGAGGCTCGGTGGGAGACGCCCAACTAATGGTGTCGGTGTAAATACAAGTGTAGCCATAGTTGCAACCGCCGGACTGGTTGATGTTCTCAATACAGAGTTGCATGGAAGGGATCGGAGTATCCTGGCCAAACTGATGTGCGTACAGTTGATCGAGCGATGTGCCCACGAATACATCCGAACCTTCGGTTTGTTTCGGATGAGACTGGGTAAGGAATACAGCACTGGAACGGAAGTGATCGCCACCGATCTCGCTGGACTGCTTGGCTTCTGCGTTAGCTACATCGGTATTGCTGACAATCGTCAGGTAATCCCGATAAGGCTCCATGGGTAACAAGGCGCTGGGAGTAAGATCGAAATCACTGCCAGTTTTCTCAGGGGCCCAAAAATGTTGTGTAGCGCCCCATTCATTACTGCCTGCCGCCCCATGTACCATCTCGATTGTAATAAGGCGGGTAGGGTCCATTAACCTTTCGGTACGGGAGGCGGCATGGCCTGCAGGAACCATGGCGCCAAGAAAAGGTAAGGCAATTGTCGTGCCCATCCCTTTTAAGAACGTGCGGCGAGGGAGGTGCTTTCCGGTGATGTACTTCATAGTTTGTCTCGTCGATTAAATCGTGGACTGATCTGCTCCAGATTTAGGGAGCCACACCAACAATCATTTCGGCTTCCAGTTCGGGTAGTCGTTTCATTTTGAAGGCTTCGCTATTGATGACACCTTTTATAAACGAAGACATGCGATAACCATCGGCTTCCGCTTCTTCAACGATTTTGCGTACCGTTGGCATGTCGTAATATTCGACCCGGCGACCCAGCGCATAGGCCATCAAATTTTTGGCGAAGTTACGTACCAGTGGCACAGGTTTACTTAAAAGAACGGATTGCAACTCATCTGGATTGGTGATTTCAGTGCCGTCATAAAACGTGCCGCGAGTATCCAATGGCATTCCATTTTCCCGGATTCGCCATTTGCCCGTGACATCGAAGTTATCAAGTGCCAAGCCAATAGGATCCATGAATTGATGGCAAGACCGGCAAGCTGGATTAGTTCGATGTATTTCCATGCGTTCCCGTGTTGTCAGAAATCTTCCTTCCAGCACGCCTTCGGTTTCGTCAAGGTCCGGTACCCCGGGAGGTGGGGGTGGAGGGGGAGTACCCAATAGTACTTCCATTACCCATTTACCTCGCAGAACAGGTGAGGTTCGGCCGGCGTGAGAGGTTAGTGTGAGAACGCTGCCATGTCCCAGCAATCCCCTGCGGTTGGTATCGGTGTGTTCTACCAGACGGAAATGCTCGCCAGCGACGTCGGTGATGCCATAGTGCTCCGCAAGCGCTTCATTGGCGAAGGTGTAATTCGCGGTAAATAACTCCAGGGCTGAGCTGTCTTCTTTTACCAGGTGGTTGAAGAACATCTCTGTTTCAACCCGCATAGCATTGGCCAGCTGCTCGCTAAAATCGGGGTATAGTTTTCGATCTGGATGGACTTTCTCCAGATCTTCCAAGCGTAGCCATTGGCCGGCAAAACGAGAGCCCAGGGCTTCGGCGCGTCGGTCGGAAAGCATTCTTTCTATTTGCCTGTCCCAGACACCTGGTTTTGATAATTCTCCGGTTCTTGCCAGATTCATCAGCTCTTCGTCCGGTGACGTTCCCCATAAGAAGAAGGAAAGGCGAGAAGCCAGGTCCAGTTCGGCGAGTTGGAACGCTTTACCTAGTTGTGCATCCTCCGGTGTCCCTTCCACGCGAAACACGAAATCGGGGCTGGCCAGAATGGCCTGAAGTGCGGTCTTGATGCCATTTTCGAAGCCACCTATCTCAGCACCCTGGAGATAAAATGAGACAAGGTCCTCCAGCATGCTTGCATCGAATTTGCCTCTATAGGCCTGATTGGCAAGACGGGAAAGGATTTCTTCCACACAGGCCATTTCGTTAGCTTGTGAAGTTGGACGGCAACCGAAGATTTTCTGTCTGCTCGGTGTGGCTGAAACTCCGGTGGTGTTATAGGGTCCGTTGATTGCCAAATCTTTCAGATGGGCCAGTGCTGTTATGCCATATGCCCTGACACCGATCTGCCTGTCCACCAGTGACCATTTATGGGGTGACATCATGTCATGCATGGGCCCTTCGAACCGTTTTAGGAAGGCAGCTGAAACGCGATGAGGGCCGGCCGTTACAAAAATCGGCACTGACTTCATGTTGACACCATTCGGATCGGACACATGCATCCACTGATCCATATCCATTAATGCCATGCGCTCGCCGTCGACGGAGATTTCGATTTGTTCGTCCCGCGTTATCGTGCCGAAATATTCACCTGTGGTTGTATGCTCGAACGCCATGCGGAAAACATACTCACCATCGGCAGGGAAGTTGTGCACTACACTGATACCACCGCGGGTCCCGAACGGTGCGCCTTCCACGTGATCCCATTGGCTGGTGTAACCGGAATTAGTATAAGTGGGTGAAGCCGGTGGTATGTGTGCATCACCAATCGCCAGCTGACTGATTTGAGCAGCAGCGCTCAAATAGGAACTTAACAGAGTAGAAGAAAGAAGCTGTACATCGGCTATGTTGTCGAAGTTGTTGCTCTTGGTATCCAGGGGTAAGTAATCTTCTGCGTTGACGTCGAGCGCCAGCAGGTCCTTTATCGCGGCCTCGTACTCCGCCTGATTCAATCGTTGAAAGCTGCGATGTCCAGGATTTGGATTTTCAGCCGCCGCCAGATCCACTTGATTTTCCAGTGTCGCAACCAGCGCTTCCATCACGGATTCTGACGGTCTTCCGATGCCCGGTGGCGGCATCATCCCGGCCCGCAATTTAACGATCATCTTCTCAGTTGTGGGGGCTAACTCAGCGGCTCGGGCAACGTCGTAATTCCGCAGAGACAGTCCTCCCGTAAGTAGATGCTCGTTATGGCAGGCAGCGCAGAGCGTCTGAACGACTTGGGTGAGGCTGGCTTGAGATGGTTCGTTTTCCGCAGCCGTGATTGAGCTGCTTAACCCAAGGCCAAGCAAGGTCGCAGAGACAATTTGGCGTACAGTCCTCACTTCTAGTTACCTCCAACCCGATACCTGTCCGGGCTATTGCTGTCGACCAGGTATTGCGGAGCTACTCAGCCTTAACTTTTCTTCTTGTTATCGAATTTTCAGATACTTCATGCACTTACCCGCAAACTACGCCGAAAAAGTGCCTAAATTCGGTAATGTGGGCGCGCAGGAACGTCCGATTCTACTGTAACGGTAAGGGGATTCCTAGGAGATGTAATGCCAATTAATTTAATGGCTTACATGATTTTTCCTGACCGAATTGCAGCGGAAACCCTCCCCTGATTTGCCGACCCTCATTCAGGCAGCCAACTGGCAGTTGTTTTCCCGTCGGAAATCCCCTAGTTTCAGTGCAAGTTCTACCTGTCCAATTGCACGAGGTTGCCATGAAAATTTCCACCCTGTTTTTCTGTATCTCACTCTGGCTATTTCACACATCCGCCATCGCCCAGGACAGCGTCTTTCTGGAAGAACTTACCTGGACCGAAGTTCGGGACCTGATCGAGAGCGGCACCTCACGTGTGCTTATACCAACGGCAGGAACCGAACAGAACGGCCCCCACATGGTATTAGGCAAGCACCGTTACATCATAGAACGCACAGCTGACCTTATCGCGCGAGAATTGGGCCAGACTCTCGTGGCCCCGGTCATGACCCATGTGCCGGAAGGGAACATCGATCCTCCTACCAGTCATATGCGTTTCCCTGGAACCATCAGTCTTCCCAACGAGCATTTTGTAAAAGTCTTGGAATACACGGCGCGCAGCATGGCGGCTCATGGTTTTACTGACATCCTTTTTATCAGTGACAGTGGTAGCAACATGCGCGGCATAGCGGAAGTCACCGAAGCACTTAACAATGAATGGCGCGGCAGTCCTGCTCGGGTACATGATGTGTCTGACTACTATGCCAACAACGGTTTCCGGGAATGGTTGGAAGCAGAAGGGGAGACTCCCGACTCAATTGGAACGCACGCGGGCATCACTGACACTTCGCAGTTACTGTATGTCAATCCACTCCATATCCGCACAGACAAGATGGCTTACGACGGGGGGTTTGAAAACAGTGGCGTCAGGGGTGATCCGACTCGTGCATCTCGGAGTTGGGGGCAGAAAGGGATTGAGATGAAGGTGGAAGCGGCCGTCAGGCAAGTCAGAATGTTGCTGGCCCAATAGCTACTGCAATTAGGCTGCATTCCTGTTCACTGATTAGTTGATCCGCCTCTCGACCAACTTGCTCCATATTGCGTGAAAACATAGGTTGAGGATTGCTAGCCGTGTTGGCAGATTTTAGTCATTTAGAATTTTGTAATTCGAAGAATCAGATCAATAGCAATCTAGGAACTAGCTTTGTACATGAAGCATGTTTTTTCAATCGAAAACTTCTTCGTAGGTTAGTGGTTTAACCTCTGTCCCATTTACTCTTCGTAAGGCACAGATTGACCTTTCTACCTGAATGCACGCCACTAGCGCCCCTGCCAGTTGTACCGCTCGAGGCAATTGATGAACAGTGGTTGGCAGGCCTAAACGGCCTCGAACAGCCCCGACGCGCCCTGGCCGCCGCCGACGCACATTGTGACTACGCCGAGCTTCTGACTGCGACGCTTCAGTTCCCGAAGCAGCGCTCCGATCATTCTCGCGCCGGTCATACCGAACGGGTGGCCGATCGAGATGCTCCCGCCGTTGACGTTGTAGATTTCATTATCGATGCCAAGTCTGTCGCGACAGTAGATACACTGTGACGCGAAGGCCTCGTTCAATTCCCACAGGTTGATGTCGTTCATTGACAGGCCGGCATTCTTCAAAAGGCGCGGCACCGAAAACACGGGGCCGATGCCCATCTCGTCAGGCTCGCAGGCGGCGACGGTAAACCCGCGAAATATGCCGATGGGTTCCAGTCCGAGCTGGCTTGCCCGGTCAGCACTCATGAGCAAGGTCATCGATGCGCCGTCGCTGAGTTGAGATGCATTGCCGGCCGTCACCGTGCCGCTCTCCTCGAAAGCAGGTTTCAGCCTGGACAATCCCTCCATCGTCGTACCCGGCCGATTGCACTCGTCGCGATCGACGACCGTCTCTACAAGGCTTTCCTCACCGGATTCCTTGTCGACGACTTTCATCGTCACGGTCATTGGAACGATTTCATCCGCGATCCAACCCTGCTCGGCGGCATGCGCGTAGCGTGATTGGCTCTGCAAGGCATACTTGTCCTGGGTTTCGCGCGATACGTTGTAGCGCCTCGCTACGACCTCGGCCGTGTTGCCCATTGCCATGAAAATATCCGGTTTTTCCTTGAGCAGTCGCGGATTCATTTCGTATTCTGGCGCCGTCTGCCGGGCGTGCATCGAGATTGACTCGACGCCGCCCGCCATCGCGACCTCGGTCTGGCCCGAGGCAATCTGGTTTGCTGCGAAGGCAACCGACTGGACACCCGACGAGCAAAATCGGTTGATCGTCGTTGCGGCCGTCGTAATCGGAAGCTTCGACAGGACAACCGCCAGGCGGGCCATGTTGCCACCCTGCTCGCCAACATGATCACCAATACCGACGGTGACGTCTTCTACCTCGCCCGGGTCCACCGCGGCATTACGATCCAGCAGGGCGTCAATGGTGTGGGCGACCATGGTGTCCGGCCGCGTCAGGTTAAAGCTGCCCCGGTGAGACTTGGCGAGCCCGGTCCTAACGTTGTCGACGATGATGACATCTCTCATTTTCAGATTCCTCTTCTCATATGCTGACGCCCCTGGCGCGGCGGCAATGTCCATGGCTATCGTAAAGCATAACAAGCCATGGCAGAACCGGGGGGGTCGCCGAAAGAGCCCGTCTGCCCGCCTGTTAATCCTGATGAAAGAAAGCGGCTGGAAAAATGAAGTGTGCTATCGGTCGGCTTCGATGAATGCGTCGGGACTCCGG
>CAZWEW010000079.1:0-9607 GCA_964633055.1 uncultured Woeseia sp.
TGGAATGTGAGGATCGAAAATGATCGCCGCCGCCATTCTAAGATCGCCACTTTCGTCGGCGTCTTTTGCAGCTGTACATCCCGAAATAAGTGGACTTGCCACCACGCCGGCACCGATCGATGCAAGCCCAGAGATCATCCGACGACGCGTGACCGTTTTATGTCCTGTTAACATTTGAGTTTGTAACCTCCAGTTCTCTCAAAGTTCGATGTCCATATATTGAAAATTCGGCACCAAATTAGGTGGGGCAACCGCGACGTAGCGGGCGAGGCTCATAAAACTCGGATCACATTGAGGCGGCCACTTATTCGAGGCCAGCCTGAGCTTCAAACCAGAGCTGGAGCAATCTCGCTCTTTTTTTCGGGTCAAAAGTCCTGACTGGGATGCCGCGCGCAAACGTTGCGGCTGGATCATCGATTCCGGTTCCAGCGACCCGGCCGGGGTCGATCAAGTCGACTGATCTGGCATTGGCGTGACCATATCCATATACATCGAACAACTCTACGCCGCTGCGTGGGTCGAGCATTGCGTTGATGTAATCGTAGGCCCGGTCTTCAGACCCTGTACCGGTAGTGGTAACGGAAAGGCCGCACGTCCACGGCATCACCGGGTCGATTATGACGATGGGCATGCCATCCTGTTTCATCCTCCGCGAGCCACTGCCGAACACGTAGGACATGCCGACGTCGCCGGCAGCCCAGGCCTGTTCGAGCTGGGTAGCATCGGTCCAAACGAAGCGCGTGTTCTCGAGAATTTTGCTAAAGACCTCGGGTGCCGCATCCATTTCCGCATCGGTCGGATCATGTAAATTTTCCCATCCGGCGATAACTCCAGCGAGCGTAAGATTAGTGCCTATCTGTGAATTAAGAGAAATTTTTCCCTTGAATCGCGGGTCAATGAAGATGTCGTATGTCGCGTTTTCGACATCGATGGTTTCGGGATTGTAGGCAAACACCGAGTAGCCCCACTCCCAGGGAACCATCCAGTATTCGCCATCGGTCCGGACGTCTTCCAATTCGAGAAGTTCCGGACTGATGTTGTCCCAACGAGGAATGCGGTTGATATCGAGTGGCTTGATCAATCCACCATCACGGGCCTCGGCCATTTGCCCAGGACAGAGGTGCACCAGTTCGACCGGGTATCCCCGCCGCAGCCTCTGCAGGGCGTCCTCTGTCTCGGCAAAGAAAGTGTACTCCGGCTCCCTGCCATACTTGGCCATGTATTCCGGATAGTAATTGGGATGCTGGTAACCGTTCCATTCGAGCAATTGCAGATTGGCACCGTCGTCCGTTTCAGGCTGGCAGGACACGAGCAAGCCAGCGATCAAACTAGCCGCCGCAAGTCGAATCGCCAAGGCCGTGCCGTGCTGCGTTCGTTTATTGCTGTGCGTCATGACAGACATAATCTGTATCTCCAAAGAAAAATCCCACTAATGTGGGATTTTTCTTTCAACCTGGAAAAGCTTGCTGTCAGCGGGCGATTAGTCACCCCACCAGCTGGCAAAGCGAATTCCGTATTCCCGCGGACGGACGGTGTAGGCCCGGTGATAATGCTCGTATTCTCCGGTTCTCCCCCACTGGTATTCCTTGTTATTACCGCTACCACCAGCCCAGAACACTCCCGATTCGTCCGTGATATTGTAGACGAATACGTCGATCTGCCATTTTCCATCGTCCCCGATCAGACCAAAGCGAAGGTCAGTAGTCGTATATGCTTCGGTGTCGAACGATGGGCTATGGCTGGTCAAGGCTCTCGGTACTAATGCGGTATGAGTTTCGCCCCTGTGCGATGTTTGCGCACGGATAAACATCTCACCGCCCTCGTAGAGTTGCGACGGCCACCTGTAAGTAGCCCATGCCGACCCCTGGAAGTTCGGCACGTTGGGTAACTCCAGCCCCGGAACGATACCGGAACTGCCAATACCACCTGGGCCCTTATCTATCTCTCCTTTGAGGTAAGTAAAGTTGGCACCGATATCCAAGCCATCTATCGGAATCCAGGCAATATCCGCCGACATGCCATTAATTGTGGCATCACCCGAATTACCGACGATTGACAGCCAAGGAAGGGCTGCCGACAGTGAAAAATCTTCTGTCACTTTGATGGGAGGACCGCAATTAGGATAGGTGAATTCCGGCAAACGACACTCGTTGTAACTGGGATCAACAACTTCCGTCTGGAAATCGTCCCACTGCATAGAGAAGAGGGTCGCATTGATCTGCAGGCTATTGTCAGCCCACCGGGTTCTGGCGCCGAGTTCGAAGTTTTTCAACTTATCCGGGTTCCAAGTCTGTGGAAAGAGGGTTCGAGACCAATCGGCATTTTTGTTGGTTCGGTTGACGCCGCCCGTTCTGAAGCCCTCAGTGTACGACCCGTAAAACATCTGGGTATCGTTACGGTTCCATGTGAGCGCGGCTTTCGGTACGAATTCAGAGACGGAGCCTTCTACCGGAATATCATTACCTACCCAGTTTGGTTGGGTCCAACCGCCTACTTGCTTTCCGTCAGGCCCGGTGTGGTTCATCAACTGCTTGGTGTAGACCTTGGTGTTCGTGGTGTCAAACCAACGAGCACCTAACGTCAAGGCCCACTCGTCATTCATTTTCCACGTAACTTCACCGAACGCAGCCTTTTGTTCCCATTTGGTTCGGTCCATGGACACCCACAGAAACTCAGCTCTCTCTACCGCCGCTTGTTTTCCTGGATCCGAACCGTATCTCTCTTCCATATAGGCGTAGGACATCGAATGCTTGAAGGGGTCACTGCTGGCCATCCAGACCGCATCCCAGTTATCGGAGCTGTCCTCATAATAAAGGCCACCCAGCCAGTCGAACTTCTCGCCCTGGGACGACAAGCGGATTTCCTGAGTAAACCTGTCCTGCCATTCCGGTCCTTGGCCGACGCCGATAAAATCAGATACCTGTGATGTATCACCGGAAGGACTCGCCAGCGGCTGGGGACAATATCTCGGGTAATAGATTGCCCGACCGGTCGGGCTTTCCCAGAGCCAGTAATATGCGGTCGGAAGCGCGCCCCTATCCTCGCAATAGTTTGCGTGGTAGTACTTGAAGTACAGCGTCCGGTCATTCACGTAGGTGTATTCGCGATCGAAAAAGCTCGTCGCCGAAATGAGTTGGGCCCATTCCAGATCTGCCTCGACCGTCAGCGACATCATATCCCACTCGTCACGCGAGGAATTTGGCGCAAAAGCGATCGTCTGCCGTTCGCCGACAAACGGGTTGTAGTCGTTGCCGCCGTTCGATTCATTATCGCCATAGTTATACACGGCGGTCGCCGACCAGGTATCGTTGATATCCCAGCGCGCCGAGACTCTCAGCGCCATATACTCAGCATTATTCCAATTTTCTTCGGCTACGTGGGCATTGTCTCTCATGCCCCATTCCTGTCGTCCATTCCAAAAACTGGCATTCTGGGGGCCCTTCCAGTGAGACGTTCCAGTCCCATCGGCATTGGCCGCATTGTTGCCCCACCAGGTATCGGGTGTATGACCGAACACGTTATCAATGTAGCCACCGTCCTCCGCCGATTGTGCGGCGACACGAATAGCGAATACGTCTTCGACCAGCGGCAGGTTAATCACGCCGGTGATACTGTGACTCACGTCACTGGTCGAGCCAGTTCGCATTTCGACGTCAGCACTCCCCGAGAACTCGGTAAGGTCTGGACGATTGGCGAGGATGCGCAGCGTACCGCCCTGTGCGGCGGCACCAAACAGCGTGCCTTGTGGCCCTGCCAATGCTTCAACCCGGTTGATATCCATCATGCGAATATTCGGCGATTGTCCGTTCGTCGCCGTGATCGGTATCTCGTCGAGGTAGACCGACGAACTCTGCGTCGCAATGAAACCTGAAAGAGTCGTATTGACGCCGCGGAAGATGACCGAGTTGTCACCCGCCGGATCGAAACTGAGCCAGGTCACAGAGGGCATGAATTTCGTATAGTCTTCCGTATTCAGCGCACCGAATTCCCTGAGCATCGCCTCTGGGAGAGCCTGAATGTCCTTCGGAATCTGCTGCAGATCCATTTCTCGTTTTGTCGCCGTAACGATAATGGTCTCGAGCGCATCATCCGCGCCGTCTTCCTGCGCTAGCGCCGCTGCCGGAGCAACAAGTGCAGTAGATACAGCGGCCGCAATCGGACTAATGGAAAATTGATTCGTTTGGCTCATCTTCATCCCCCTATGATGAGTTGAGATGCCACGTCGGTGGTGGATTGGTGTCAAACACACACAAACCCCGAAACTGGATTAATTATAGTCTCATACTAATCGTCATTACAATTAGACTCTGCGCCTAGTTCTGTAATGTATAACATGCGTCAACACCCCCAAGGGTTCGATGGGAATTGATAATGTGATGCCATATAAGTCGCTGATTAGCAGGTCCTAATTCCGCAAAATAACCTTTTGGCATAAGCTACTGGGACATCGGTGTATATTGTATAGTGTCCGTTATGGAGCCGGGCGACACTCCGATTGCGTCACTTGGCGGCAGAAGTGCCAGGACCGCCAAAAATCTCCGGACGATCCCTGACAGAAAGCTCTTTGAGCAGTGGCTCGAGGACCTCGATCAGAGCTCCCAAGTGATTCTCATAGTGTCGCCACGTGTTGACAGCGCTCGTGTACAGCGGCTGCCTTACCTGCTCCGAACTTGCCGATTTAACGGCGCGCTCGGTCTCGTGAAATCTGAGGCATGGCTCCTCGAATTCAAGCCCACAATGGTCGAGGATGCGTCTTACCTGCCCCTCAAGGTCAGCTACGGTATCTTCGTACTGGACATCAAGCACGGAGCCCGGCAAAACACTGTGCCAGTGATCCATCAACCGCTGATACTGCAGGTAGTATTCCCCGACTTCCGTCAGGTCATAGGTAAATGGTTGCCCCTTGGCGAACAGCTGCTTGTAGCTGCCAAAGCAGCTGTCCAGCGGGTGACGCCTAGCATTGATAATTTTCGCATTTGGCAAAATAAGATGTAACAGACCGACGTGCACAAAATTATTCGGGTTCTTGTCGGTAAATAACGGACGGTCACCGCGATGCCGGTGACTACGCTCGATATACTCGCTGCCGATGCGTTTGAAACCGTCTTCAGAAATATTCGTTATGGATGTTGGGTAACGATTACCTTGGCCGACCAAATTAGGGTTGCCGCGAATCGTTGCTGACAGATCGTGCAATTCGTGTGTTCCATCTACACGAGAGTGACTGGAGAGAATCTGTTCGATAAGGGTTGATCCGGATCGTGGCAGACCGACGATAAATATCGGTGAGGGATCGGGATCACCATGGCCCGCATTATCTGTCAGAAACTGCTCGGTAAATGCCTCGATTGCCAGATCCGTCTGTTCTTCGTTCTCGACACGATCGTAGAATTCCTGCTCGCGCCGCAACACATTGCAACGATCGATGAATTCAAATGCCCGCTCGTAATCGTTGCGAGCCTCGAACTCCAACCCAAGTGCATTGTTCAATTGCACCTGGCCCTCTCGCGGAATGCGCTCGTCGCCGAGCAACGTAAGCATGCTGTCAACTTCCTGCTGTTCGAAGCGAAACGTCTTCAGGTTAGCCAGGGCCCAGTAAGCCTCGGCATGCAGAGGGTTTACTTCGATACTTTTACGGAATGCGGCGACCGAGGCCTCCTGATCACCCAGAGTACGACAGGCGTGACCTTTAGCACATAGTGTCCCGCAATGATTCGGTGCAATCTTCAGGGCAGTGTCGAATGCCTCGACCGCATCGCGATGCTCGCCGGCAGACGCTGATGCAGACGCCAGCCAGATATGCCCTTCAGGCAAGCGAGGACTTAACTTGATGAGCTGTTTCGCGCTGGCAATTACGTCGTCATACTTTTCCTGCTCGAACTGCACGGTGCACAGATCTGCCCAGGCACGGCCAAATCCTGGCGCTACTTTGACAGCCTGCAGTAATAACTTCTCTGCGCCACCGTATTTCTCCTGCTCGATGCCGAGTCGGGCCCACAGGCGCATTGCAGAGACATTGTCCGGATGGCGAGTCAATATCTGACGGTAGATCTTCTCGGCTTCCTCGTGTTTGCCTTCTTTCTCCAGGTCAGCCGCCTTGGCAATATTCTGGTTATCCTGACTGGCCTCCCTGATCTCGGTCTCGACATCTTCTGCCTCATCCACCTGGCCCGTATATAGCAGCGCCTGAGCGAGTTTCATACGAGTGTGCTCTCGCTGCGGATTGAGTGTCAGTGCATGTTGAAACTCTTCGACCGCAGCGGACATTTCGCCTTTGGCAAAGAAAAATTCGCCTCGAACCTCGTGTGCGATCGCAAAATCCGGATTGATGGACAGGGCGCGCTCGATTCGAGCGCTCGCCTCGGGAAATCGTCCGAGCTGCACTAATGCTCGAGCTGACAGGCACAGGAAATTTGCATCCTCCGGGTATTGCTGAAGCAAATCGACACAGACAGTTTCTGCAGATTCGACATCACCAGTCTGCAGAAACGTCAGTGCCCTCTGGAACAACTCCTTATGTGCTATTTCATCGAGAATCGATCTTCTCCGGAATTCGCGGCGCGCATAAGTTACCGTACTAGGGCACACGCACGCCAGAGGCTTCGATCGCGGCCGGGATCGCCTCCAGATCACCCATCGTCAACAGGTTGACACCGGACACCCCCGGGATCGTTGCCAGCTCCTGCAACAATTCGGCACAAATGTCGATTCCGGTGCGTTCTGGATCAGATGCCTGTTCCATCCGGTCGATGATGGATTCCGGCACCAGGGCCCCTTTCACATTATCCCGGATCCAGCGTGCCATATCGGCAGACGGTATTGGTGATAACGCCATAATGAAACTGGCTCTGTGAGTCATCTTCGAAGCAACAATTCGCGACATGTAATTACGCGCCACATCCATGTCAAAGCAAAGTTGCAACTGAACAAAGTTGACACCGGCATCACATTTACGGATGAGGTTCTTCGGCGTCCAGTCTGCGGCAGGTTCGAAAAGTTCAGCATTCGCCCCAATAAGAAAGTCGGACGCGAGCGATGAGCTTTCAGCGTTCTTCAGACTCTGAATGTATGCCATAAATTCCTTTGCAGGGGTGTCAAAGACATTACGGACGCCCTGCAACTTGCTCAACGGAATTTTCTTGCCACGCATCACCAGGACGCTGGTAACCCCGAGCGCGACTGCGCCAATAAAGTCTTTTTGCAGCGCGATGCGATTGCGATCGCGACAGGTCATATGAACGATCGGGTCTATTCCCTGATGTATTAACAGCGCAGCCGCGGCTATGCCCGACATCTGCGTCGGAGCGCTTATGTTATCTGTCAGCTGCACAGCATCGACCGCCGGGTGGAGGATTTCGGCCTGCCGGATCAATGACTCTGCATCGGGTGCGTGCGCCAGGTTCACATTGGCAGTTATGGCAAGGTCTCTAGTCTGCAAGGATTCTTTGAAAGTCATTGAAATATCAACTATTGCGTGTAATCCGCCATGCCGGCCATGCGCTGCAACCAGACGTCGTGTCGCGGCAGCTTTTCTTGTGCAGTGTTGATTGTGTCAAGAACCTGCCTGTGAACCGCCGAACAGGGTCGATTTTTGCCGAACCACTCGTCACATTCGTCTTTCAGAAAATCCATACCATATAGAATCGCCTCGTAGCTGTGATGGTTCCACAAACGACCAGTATCGACTGGATACCTGTTATCCCCATCCGTTTCAGCCGGCGCTCTTTGGCTATTCTTTTGACCGGGCAAGAACTGATCGACGAAGTCAGAAACCGTCGGCGGTTTTATTCGCCAATAGTCGAGTTTTGCGCGCAATCTGTCATTGGTACGTTCAGGACGTCCGACTTCACGCCAGAACTCAGTATCCGTTCGGCGCGTCAGGCTGTAGTGCATATTGATAAAGTCAAGGATCTCGTAAAAACGGTTCTCCATCATTCGGTTAAATCGATACGCAAGCGGCTCCATGTCGTCGCCATAGGGAAAATGCTCGACCAGCATCTCCGCGGCGAATTCGTTCAAATACAGTCCCGTCGATTCCAACGGTTCGAGAAAGCCTCCGGCGAGTCCTATTGCAATACAATTCCGAAAC
This sequence comes from uncultured Woeseia sp., assembly GCA_964633055.1. Classification (GTDB taxonomy): domain Bacteria; phylum Pseudomonadota; class Gammaproteobacteria; order Steroidobacterales; family Woeseiaceae; genus SZUA-117. The sequence goes on from CAZWEW010000079.1 coordinate 8,090, forward strand.
CAGCTCTTTTCACGCATACCAACTTTGAAATTAACAAAACGCGTATCCAGATTGTTCGCATGTGTGCCCTCGTATGCTCGGATCTCGCGTTCAGCTTCTTCTTCGCTGATGTAGCTGCTTGCATGTACATAGCCGACACCCCGTCTATCCTGCAGTGGAATATCCCAGACCCAGCCGGCCGATAAGGCAGTTGCCATTGTGTGAGGTCTAACAAAACCAGGGTAATGATCGTCATACGACACAGGCATAACCAGCGCCCGGTCACAAAGTAACCACTGAGAGAAGTCGACCCACTTCACACCAAGTGTTTTTTCGGTCAATAGAGCCTCGAAACCTGTGCAGTCAACAAATAGATCGGCTTTCAAGCGGCTGCCGCTCCTGGTTTGTAACGCGGCGATATCGCCGTTTTCGGCGATGTCGATGCCGGTCACATGCTCCAGGTAGTGTGTCACCCCGCGCGCCGTAGAAAAGTCTCGTAAGTAGTCCGCGTATTTCAATGCATTCATATGGAATGCGTAGCCTACCGGTGACCCGAGGTTGACGTGTTCAAACGTCTTCGGGGCAAGGCCCATTTCACATAGAACAGGTTGTGCCGACATAGTATTCATGTAGGGCACAGATCGGTCGCTCATTAGCCATCTTCGGCCGGCATCGTCCCTGATTCCCGTTCCGAACCGGCTAAACGGGTGGTGATAGAATTTGCGTTGTTCGTCCAGCCAGTTGACGAAGCGAATAGACGTTTTGAAAGTACCATCAACGGCCTTCATGAAATCCAGTTCATCAATACCGATCATGGCCAATGTGCGGTTAATGTTCGGAACTGTGGCCTCACCGACACCTATCCGAGGTACCTCCGGCGACTCGACCAGACTAATCTCAGCAACTTTGTGATCGCCGACGTTAAGGGCCGCATTCAAATATGCTGCAGCTGTCCAGCCCGCTGAACCGCCCCCAACGATCAGGACCCGCTTTATTCGCATCTCCGGATGCCTCTGGTTGTACGATAATACGTGCCGTAACTGGCACTCTAATTTGCCGAATCGGATATTTCATCCATAATCATAACGCCATAACGTAAGCGCCTATACATGCCGCAAGAAAATAACAACGAAAATTCCGTGGATCAGGATGCCAATCTACTTGCCGACGAGGCGTTGCAGCATTATCAGGAAGGTCGCTTGCGTCAAGCTCAGGAAGTTTGCTATAGGATTCTGCGCCAGCACGAGCGTCCCGATGCCATATTGATTCTCGCCAAGATCTCACACGAACAAAGGGAATACGAAGAGGCCGTCGAACGCTACCAGCAATTCCTGGAGATCATCCCCGATCACGCACAAACCCACTTTTATTTGGGGATCGTGCTCGAAGAACTCGGCCGCACCGAACTCGCAATTGATCAATTCAAGAAATCGGTCGGTATTGCAGCCAATGACGCTGCAGCACACAGACGACTGGGCGACGCCTGCAGCAAATTGCAACGCTGGAAGGAAGCGATCGAATCCTACCAACAAGTCCTCG
>CAZWEW010000080.1:0-9512 GCA_964633055.1 uncultured Woeseia sp.
CACCGTGAATAGCAGCAAGCACTTCAAAAAGTATACTACTCATCATGAGACTTGAATCCGGAGAATTGTCTGTCGGTGACATTCAGCGCCGGTTTGATCGTGCTGCCGCCACGTTCGACGAATCGGACTACGTTCATAGAACCACTTGCACCGGATTACTGGAACGGCTCAAGCCCACCACATTCGATGCAGCCGTCATCATCGATCTCGGCTCCGCATCTGGCAAGGGCACAATGCTGCTATCAAAAAAGTACCGGAAAGCAAGGGTAATGAGCGTGGACGTTTCAGCAGAAATGCTGAGAAAAAGCTCCCGGAGGAAGTCCTTATTCTCAAAAGTCAGGGAAGTACAGGCCGATGCCTGCCGTCTGCCTTTTCTGGATCACAGCGTGGATCTAGTCTTCGCGAACATGCTGCTTCCCTGGGTCGCGACGCTCGACCAATGCCTGAACGAAGTAAACCGGGTGCTGCGAAAAGACGGCATTTTCGCATTTGCGACACTCGGTCCCGACAGTATGTCTGAGTTTACGTCGTTCACCGAGTCGCGACGGTACCCCGACATGCACGACGTGGGGGATGCACTGGTCCGCGCGGGCATGACTGACCCGGTGCTGGATGTCGACCGGCTGCAGATTACATGGAAATCGTTCGACAAATTACTGGACGATTTTGTCGGCTGTGGTGCTTTAGGTGAATGGCCGTCGGATGTGCGGGCCGAAGAACAATCGTTTCCGGGCTGCGACACAGTCGGGCGTCTGGCGATCGATCTCGAACTTATCTTCGGCCACGCCTGGGGTTCCGGACCCGGCCGGGCCACCGACGAATACCGGATCAAACCCGGCTCCATAGGTCGTCGTGGTCAACCTTGACGGCCCATTTCGTGGGGAGTCCGAAAATTACTTATAAGGGATTATTTTTGATAGTTTTTTTATTATCTTTAGTCGTATGCAAGGGTCGAGGAAGAATTCGTGCGCCGCTGTGAACCTGACGTGAGCAGAACAATGACAGACTGGGAAGCAAACTACATCATTAGAGTCTTCTTGCATGGTAATACCGCGCCCGATAGAGTATTTGGCCAAGGGGAGCATCCGGGCTTGAAAACCACCATTGATAACGGTCTACGGCGCTTACTGGAGGAAAAAGACCGGATTACCTGATTCTTGGCGGTATCTACCTATTTAATTCTCACGTAAACCTCATTATGTATTTTTTCCGCCGACGCTCGATTCGCGGGGCTTGGTGGATGACATTAAACACTTGCTGGAACTGTCACGCATAGGATGACATCTTGACTGCAGGCACATTGTTACAGAGCGCTTTGTGGCGCGACTTTTACGAGCTCACCAAGCCGAAAGTCGTCATGCTGATTGTGTTCACGGCGATCGTGGGCATGGTGCTCGCCGTGCCCGGCTGGCCTGGCATAGTACCCATCGTCATCGGATCACTTGGTATTGGGTTCGCCGCATCCTCTGCGGCAGTAATCAATCACGTACTAGATGCCCGCATCGATATCCAGATGTCGCGGACCCATAACCGCCCGGTCGCCCAGGGACGCCTGACCGACTTTCAGGCACTGACGTTCGCTTTCTTCCTGTGTGCCGCGTCAATGCTGATGTTGTGGTTTATCATCAACTCATTGACGGCGATACTGACCTTTGCCTCACTGATCGGTTATGCCGTCATATATACAGTGTTCCTGAAGCGGGCTACCCCGCAAAACATTGTGATTGGTGGCGCCGCTGGGGCCGCCCCACCGGTACTTGGCTGGACTGCGGTGACAGGCGAAATCCACAGCAATGCGTTGCTGCTTTTCCTGATCATTTTCATGTGGACGCCGCCACACTTCTGGGCACTGGCGATCGCCAAACTCGAAGACTACGAGCGTGCCGGCATCCCTATGCTGCCGGTGACCCACGGCGAGGATTTCACACGCCAGCAAGTACTTCTGTATACGATACTGCTCGTTGTCGTAACGGTCGTGCCTTACCTAACCGGCATGAGCGGGCTGATCTACCTAGTCACGGCGCTGATACTGGGTGGACGATTCCTTTACTGGGCGATTCGCATGCGACGAGACCCAGATAGGGAAATTCCGATGCGGGTGTTCCGGTTCTCAATTACCTACCTGATGCTGCTGTTCGCCGCATTGCTGATAGACCATTACTTTATTTTTTCGCTTTAGCCTCTAGTGCCCCAGCCAGAATTTCCATGCATCCCATCACAGTGCGGCGACCAGCCAGCGAAGCGAATCGCCTGTGGCAAACTCTGTTAGATCGGTCATAGCTCTCCTGCCGATCCCGAAATGTTGATAGACTGCGGCCCCCCTTAGGAGGCACTGCTAAACCGCTTTTGGACGTCACCCCGATCATAGAATCGCTAAACGAGGCACAACGCGCTGCCGTCACCGCGCCGGCTGAGCCAGTGCTCGTAATCGCCGGCGCCGGCAGTGGCAAGACCCGGGTATTGAGCCATCGAGCCGCCTGGTTGATCGACGTCAAAGGAATCTCGCCACAGGGCCTCTTCGCGGTAACTTTCACCAACAAAGCAGCAACAGAGATGCGCGGTCGTATCGAATCGCTCCTAGAGATGCCTGTCAATCATCTCTGGATTGGGACATTTCATGGCCTCGCCCACCGCCTGTTGCGCCGTCACTGGCAGGACGCCGAATTGCCGCAAAATTTTCAGATCATTGATTCAGATGACCAACTTCGCATGATCAAGCGACTCATCAAGAGCCTGGAGGTCGAGGACGATCGCTGGACCCCGCGAGAGATTCAGTATTTCATCAACGCGCAGAAAGACGAGGGCCTGAGGCCACAGCACCTCGACGACGATAACGAGCCGAATCGCCGGCAGATGATCAACTTCTATACGCAATACGAAGCAGTCTGTAAACGAGGCGGCCTCGTCGACTTTGCGGAGCTCTTATTGCGGGCACATGAGTTGTGGCGCGACAACCCAGAAATTCTCTCATTCTACCAGCGGCGATTCAGACACCTGCTGGTTGACGAGTTCCAGGATACCAACGCCATTCAGTATGCCTGGCTGCGGCTGCTGGCGGGCAGTGGGAGTGTTCCATTCGTTGTCGGTGACGACGACCAATCGATTTATCGCTGGCGCGGCGCCCGTGTAGAGCACATCCATCGCTTCCAGAAAGATTTTCCCAGAACGCGCGTAATCAAGCTCGAACAAAACTACCGATCAACCGCAACGATTCTCGAGGCCGCGAATGCCGTCATCGCAAACAACGACGCTAGGCTAGGCAAGAACCTTTGGACAGAAGGATCCGAGGGTGAAGCAATTCGTATCTATTCAGCTTACAACGAGCGCGATGAAGCAGACTTTGTCATTGGCCGTCTGAAAGACTGGAGCAATCAGGGCAACGCACGCGCGGATGCCGCAGTCCTATATCGCTCCAACGCCCAATCGCGCGTTCTGGAAGAGGCTTTGATCAACGCGCGCCTTCCCTATCGCGTTTACGGCGGTTTGCGTTTCTTCGAACGGCAGGAGATCAAGGATGCACTTGCCTACCTCCGTCTGATATCTCATAGAGATGACGATGCGTCATTCGAGCGCATTGTGAATCGACCGACGCGTGGAATCGGTGCAAAGACGGTAGAGGCAATGCGCAGCTATGCCCGCGCCAATGGGTGTTCTATGTGGCGTGCGGCAGGTGCTGTGGCAAGCGGCGAGCTCGGCGGGCGCACCTCCACATCGATCGCCGTATTTCTGAACCTGATCGAAAGAATGACAAAGGAAAAGGCCGACCTCGATCTGCACGAGCAGGTCGACCAGGTGATTCATGCAAGCGGACTGCTTGAGTTCTTCAAGAAAGAAAAAGGTGAGCGCAGCGAAACACGGGTCGAAAATCTGGAGGAACTTGTCAGTGCAGCCAAAGGGTTCAAAAAGGACCCCGCGGACGATATGTCGGAGCTCGATGCCTTTCTGTCGCACGCGGCCCTAGAATCTGGGGAAGGACAGGCGGATGCGTGGGAGGACTGTGTTCAGCTGATGACGATGCATTCGGCGAAAGGCCTCGAATTTCCGCTCGTCTTTCTCTGTGGTATGGAAGACGGCTTGTTTCCACACCAGCGTTCCGTTGCCGATTCGCAAGGCCTCGAGGAAGAGCGTCGTCTTTGTTATGTCGGAATTACGCGAGCCAAGGAGACACTCTACGTGACCCATGCGGAGCAACGACGACTTTATGGTATGGACTCCTTTTCACAGCCATCGCGATTCATTTCGGAAATTCCGGCGGAGCTCGTTGAGGAAGTTCGATCTCTCGCTCATAGAGCGAGACCGCTCGCGGACGGCGCCAGCCGCGGATGCCACTCGTCAGCTAATGCGTCTCCGGCTGAAGAGCTTGGTGTGCGGTTGGGTCAGCGCGTCCGCCACGCGAAATTCGGAGACGGTATCATATTGAATTGCAGCGGCCAGGGCGCTCACGCACAGGTCGAGGTCAATTTCGAGTCGGTGGGAACAAAGATTCTCGTTCTCGCCTATGCCAATCTCGACCTGATGTAAACGACCCAAGTGTAGTTTGCCACTGGTTATTACACTGCCTAACTCATGTAAAATGCGCGTTACCGATCTCGAGGACTTTTGTTGTTATCGAGCGAGCAGGCCGAAGGAGGGTCTGAAGGCGCAATGAAAATACTAATACTCGGCGCCGGCCAAGTCGGATCGTCAGCTGCCCTTCACCTATCGCGCGAAGAGGCTAATGAGGTCACCGTTGTCGATATGCGTGCCAACGTTCTACGGGAGCTGCAGGACAGGCTGGATATTCGTACTGTCGTCGGCTATGCAGCGCATCCTGACGTCCTTGAACGAGCCGGCGCACACGATGCCGACATTATTGTTGCAATCACGGACTCCGATGAAACCAACATGGTGGCCTGCCAAGTCGCTTACACCCTTTTTCATACACCGACGAAAATCGCGCGAATACGTGCAGCCGAGTACATGACTGCACACAAGCTATTTACGCAGGATGCGATCCCGGTAGATGTTCGAATTAGTCCGGAACAACTCGTCTGTGAATATGTCGAGCAACTCATTCTTTACCCGGGCGCACTGCAGGTTCTCGACTTTGCAGATGGGCGGGTGCGCCTCGTCTGCGCTCGTGCCGACCGTTCGGGTTCCTTGGTGGGCCAGAAGATATCAACGCTCAAGGACCATATTCCGAATACCGAAGGACGAATCGCTGCGATCTATCGAGACGGCAAGTCGCTTGAGCCCAAGGGAGATACGATCATCAACGAAGGTGACGAAGTCTTCTTTATCGCGACTCGCCAAGATGTACGTGTCTTCATGAGCGAAATGCGTCAGCTGGAGGACCCCGTAAAGCGCGTTGTTATTGCGGGTGGCGGCAATATCGGGGTTCGGCTGGCATCGGCGCTCGAACATTCCAACCAGGTCAAAATCATCGAGCGAGATCCCGATCAAGCCCGCATCATTTCCGAACAGCTCAACAAGGCGATCGTTCTCGTTGGTGACGCAGCGGACGAGGAATTGCTGCTTGAGGAGAACATTGACAACGTCGACGTATTTTGTGCACTGACCAACGCGGAAGAAGCCAACATACTGTCGGCCATGCTGGCCAAGCGACTGGGCGCGCACAAGGTTATGGCCCTGATAAACCGCCCATCTTATGCGGAGCTCGTCGAGTCCGGATCCATCGACATCGCCATCTCCCCGCAGCAGGTAACAATTGGTTCCCTGCTCGCCCACGTTCGCCGAGGCGACGTCGTCAAGGTTCACTCGCTCCGGCGCGGTGCCGCCGAGGCGATCGAGGCCGTTGCACATGGCGGCAGGAATGAATCACAAGTTGTCGGGCGGAAGATTGAGAATCTTGGATTGCCTAAAGGTACGCGCATCGTTTCCATCGTGCGCGGGGACGAGGTCATCATGGCACATCACGACACGGTGATCGAGACCGACGATCACGTCATCCTTTTCATGACCGACCGCCGGAAGATCGACAAGATAGAGACCCTGTTCCAGGTTGGCGTCTCATTTGTGTAACGGCCGACATACAACTGGTAGCCCATAAACGATGAACTGGACGGTCACACAACGCATTCTCGGCTTGTTGCTGATGATGTTCAGTGTGACGCTGCTGCCACCGATTGCTATCAGCGTCTGGTACGGCGATCAGTCATGGTTGCCGTTCATCGAGAGTTTCGGGCTTATTTTGGTCATTGGACTCGCGTCTTGGTTCCCGGTCAGGAACAAACACAAGGATTTACGACTCCGCGACGGGTTCCTTGTCGTTGCATCTTTCTGGACGGTACTGGGGACAGCTGGAGCTTTCCCACTCTACTTTGCGGACGTGCCATCCATGTCCTTCACCGATGCCGTTTTTGAGTCAATGTCCGGATTGACCACAACCGGTGCAACGGTCCTGACGGGGCTAGATGGCCTGCCCCGCTCCATCTTGTTTTATCGTCACCAATTGCAGTGGCTGGGCGGCATGGGCATCATCGTTCTCGCCGTTGCCGTGCTGCCGATGCTAGGCGTCGGCGGTATGCAACTTTACCGCGCCGAGACTCCGGGACCGGTCAAGGATACGAAACTGACGCCACGCATCACGGAAACTGCGAAGGCGCTTTGGTACGTCTACCTTGCCTTCACTGTGTTCTGCGCGTTCGGCTATTGGCTGGCCGGTATGTCGCTATTCGATTCCATATGTCATGCATTTTCGACAGTAGCAATCGGTGGCTTCTCGACACATGACCTGTCAATCGGGCACTTCGGGAGCGCGACGATAGACCTAGTTGCAATCGTCTTCATGATTCTGGCAGGTATTAATTTTTCATTGCACTTCTTTGCATGGAAGAACATATCTATCGGGCACTACCGGAAGGATCCGGAATTCAGAGCCTATATCTTTATTTTGCTCATGTTATCGGCGACCGTGATTGTGTCTTTGTCCTTTTTGGGCACCTACACTAACTGGGATGACACTTTCATCCACGGCCTTTTCCAGGCTGTTTCTATCGCGACAACAACCGGGTTCACCACAGTCAACTACTCAGACTGGCCCGGCGCTTTACCTGTCCTTTTGATCTTTGCGAGCTTCATTGGCGGTTGCGCAGGTTCGACTGCCGGCGGCATTAAGGTCATACGCTGGCTTCTGATTTCCAAGCAGGGCGCGCGGGAGATCGTTCGGCTCGTTCATCCAGCCGCTGAAATACCCATCAAGCTCGGTAAGTCGGTAATCCCGTTCCGCGTCGTCGACGCCGTGTGGGGTTTTTTCGCTGCCTACATCGTCGTTTTCGGCATTATGATGCTCATCATGATGTCGACAGGACTCGACCAGGTAACGGCCTTCTCGGCGGTCGCGGCAACACTCAACAACCTGGGTCCCGGTCTTGGTGAAGTGGCCACCGGCTTCATGACCCTCAGCGATCCCGCTAAGTGGGTCTCCGTTGCCGGAATGTTACTCGGACGCCTCGAGATCTTTACCTTGCTTGTCCTAGTGACACCCATTTTCTGGAAACATTGATGGCTTTGCTTGACCGTATTAGCAGCGCGACCGGTCGCGCTGTATCGTGGTTGACGCTATCGATGGTTGTTGGGACATTCGTCATCGTCTTGCTTCGCTATGCCTTGGATTCAGGTGTCGTGTGGCTGCAAGAAGCCGTGACGTGGATGCACGCGATGGTATTCATGTTCGGTGCAGCCTATACGCTGCAGCGTGACGAACACGTGCGGGTCGACATCTTCTATCGCGAGATGAATCGGCAAAAGCAGGCATTGGTCAACCTTTTCGGCATCGTACTGTTCGTCGTTCCTGTCTGTTTGTTCTTTGTCTTAGAGAGCTACGAGTATGTGCAAATCTCTTGGAGCATCCGTGAGGTATCCCGGGATTCTGGTGGGTTGCCGTACCCATTCATACCAATTCTGAAATCGTTGCTGATTGTGATGCCAATCACCGTTCTACTGCAGAGCGTATCGCTCACGCTCCATTCCATCGTGCAACTGAGGAAACAGTGAGGATGGAATGGATCGCACTACTGCTGTTCGTCGCCGTTATCGCATTATTACTGACCGGATTCCCGGTTGCGTTCTCATTGGGAGGCACTGCCCTGTTATTCGCACTGGGAGGAGTTCTCGCCGGTGGATTCGAGGCGGCATTTCTTTCCAGCTTGCCGAGCCGTGTTTTCGGCATCATGACGAACGAAACACTTGTTGCGGTGCCACTGTTTGTTTTTATGGGAATCACTCTTGAGCGGGCACGAATCGCCGAAGATCTGCTCGAGACACTTAGCGCCCTGTTCGGCGCGCTGCGCGGCGGCCTCGCAATATCGGTGACGCTGATTGGCATGCTGCTCGCGGCGAGCACCGGCATTGTCGGCGCAACTGTCGTGACGATGGGCCTCCTATCTCTTCCGACGATGCTGAAGCGGGGATACTCGCCGGAAATCTCGGCAGGAACGATTTGTGCGTCCGGAACGCTCGGACAGATCATCCCGCCATCAATCATCCTAGTGATGCTCGGTGACGTGTTGTCGTCCGCTTACCAGCAATCGCAACTGGCGCGGGGCAACTTCTCACCTGACACCGTGTCTGTTGGGGACCTTTTTGCGGGCGCATTGATTCCTGGCCTGATGTTGGTGGTGATGTACATCATCTACTTGGTCATTAGCGCAATGCTGAAGCCAGATGAGCTGCCAGCGCATCTGCGTCAGGAAGACGAACACGTTTCGTTGGGTAAAATACTGCGCGCCATTGCGCCACCGATCATCCTCATAGTGGCGGTTCTCGGGTCCATCCTCGGCGGATTTGCCACGCCGACGGAAGCTGCCGGCGTTGGGGCGATGGGCGCATTACTGATCGCGTTACAGAGGCGATCGCTGGGCCTTGAGCGCCTCCGCGAGATAATGCGGGGGACGCTCCGTATCAGCAGCATGGTATTCATGATCCTGATCGGAGCGTCGATCTTTTCGTTGGTGTTCCGCGGTTACGGCGGAGATGACAGCGTGCATGCAGTGCTCGATGCCTTACCGGGTGGCGTCGTTGGCGCAGTCATCATCGTAATGCTCGTCATGTTCCTGCTGGGCTTCGTGCTCGACTTTATTGAGATCACATTCGTCGTAGTACCAATCGTGGGCCCAGTACTATTGTCGATGGGCCTCGATCCAGTCTGGCTAGGCATTATGATCGCCATCAATCTGCAAACGTCGTTTTTAACGCCACCCTTCGGCTTTGCGCTCTTTTATCTGCGCGGCGTCGCGCCGCCGGAAGTATCGACGGGGCAGATATACCGGGGCGTTATGCCCTTCGTTGGTATCCAGGTTGCTGCTCTCATTATTCTGGCCATTTTCCCGGGCATCGTGACCTGGTTACCGGACAGGTTGTACGGGCCGTAAGCGGGCGGCCATCTTTTGCGCGACACCGTAAACCTTGTTGTCGTTAAACCAGAGGCCATTGTGCTCCTGCAGAATCTTTGCAGTGATGTCGAGAGGTAGGTGCTGGACGACACAACCGGTGCCAGTCTTTCATCCTCTAAC
>CAZWEW010000081.1:0-9500 GCA_964633055.1 uncultured Woeseia sp.
TTTGGTCGGCGCGGCCGCGTCCCGCACTCGAACCACGATCGATTACAAGCCGGAGGCGATGGATAAACTCGAACGACGCATCATCCAGCTAAAGATCGAGCGAGAAGCCCTTAATAAGGAATCCGATGACGCGTCCAGAAAGCGTCTCGACGACCTGCAAGAACAGCTGGTCGAACTTGAGCGTGAATTCGGTGATCTCGAGGAAGTCTGGAAATCGGAAAAAGCGGCGATGCAGGGTACGACCCACCTTAAAGAGGAACTCGAACGGGCAAGGCTGGACCTAGAGACGGCGGGTCGAGCCAATGACCTCGCCCGGATGTCGGAACTCCAGTATGGCCGTATCCCCGAGCTTGAAAAAGCACTGAACAACGCTGTTGCCGCCGAAGGACAGGAAACCACCCTTTTACGCAACAATGTCACTGACGAGGAAGTGGCCGAAATTGTCTCGAAGTGGACCGGTATCCCTGTCTCCAAGATGCTGGAGGGAGAAAAAGACAAGTTATTGCACATGGAGTCGGTCGTGCAGAAACGGGTTGTCGGTCAGGGCGAGGCAGTCGAAGCCGTTGCTAATGCGATTCGCCGTGCCCGTGCCGGGCTGTCCGATCCCAATCGACCCATCGGATCTTTCCTGTTTCTCGGTCCAACAGGTGTGGGAAAAACCGAGCTGACCAAGGCGTTGGCCAACTTCCTGTTCGATACCGACGATGCGATGGTGCGCCTGGATATGTCCGAGTTCATGGAGAAGCACTCGGTGGCACGGCTGATCGGTGCACCGCCGGGCTATGTCGGATATGACGAAGGCGGCTACCTGACCGAGGCTGTAAGGCGTCGACCGTACTCGGTGATCCTGCTTGACGAGATTGAAAAAGCGCACCCTGATGTCTTCAATGTGCTGCTGCAGGTGCTCGATGATGGCCGGTTGACCGACGGCCAGGGCAGGACGGTCGACTTCAGGAATACGGTCATCGTCATGACGTCGAATCTCGGGTCTCAACTTATTCAGACACTCGCGGGTGAGCAGAATTATGATGCAATGAAGTCATCGGTCATGGAGGTCGTGTCGGAACACTTCCGACCCGAATTCATCAACCGGGTTGATGACGTCGTTGTTTTCCACCCTCTGGGCCGGGAACATATTCGCATGATTGTGGACATTCAGCTGGGCTACCTGCACGAGCGGCTGGCAGGACGTGAAATGAAGATTGTTTTGTCCGATGCAGCAAGGGACAGACTGGCCGCAGTCGGATTTGATCCGGTTTACGGGGCCCGGCCTCTGAAGCGGGCGATCCAGCAGCAGGTTGAGAATCCGCTTGCCCAGAAGATTCTCCAGGGCCGGTTTGCTCCCGGTGACACGATCGAGGTGCAGGTTACGGACGACGATCATCTCAAATTCCAGAACGCGGCCTGAAACTACTATAATCACGGCTTGCTTTGTCCGGATCAGCAGCGCCGGGCACTATCGTCAGGAGTTTTCTTGCATGCCCATTTACGAGTATGGCTGTGACAAATGTGATCACAGACTGGATGCGTTACAGAAGATCAGCGATGCTCAGCTGGTGGACTGTCCCGAGTGCAATGAACCTGCGCTCCGCAAGCTCCTTTCGGCCCCGAGGTTTCGGCTGAAGGGTGATGGCTGGTATGAAACCGACTTCAAGAAAGACAACCAGAAGAACGTTCACAAAAGCGATTCGGAACCCACAAAAAAGAAGGAAAAAGATGGCGAGTCAAAATCCGCCGATGTAAAGGAATCGCCGAAGAAACCCGAATCGAAAGTTGCCTCGGAAGCGGACGGCGAATGAAGGAAGAGCAATGTTGAAACACCTGCGTCGGTACGTTATTGCCGGATTGCTAGTCTGGTTGCCGCTGGCGTTGACATTCTGGCTACTAAGTTTCGCCGTCGGAATAATGGATGGCTGGCTGGACCGGGTCTTCGCGTTATTACCACCGGGTTACCATCCGGACGAATTGCTTGGCATATCCATCCCCGGTCTCGGCGTGATTTTTACGCTGCTGTTGCTCATCACGACCGGGGTATTTGCTGCCAATATAGTTGGCCGGGCATTCGTTCGCGTCTGGGAATCGCTGCTCGACCGTATTCCGATCGTACGCCCGGTCTATTCGGCCATCAAGAGCTTCGCGGAACTGGTGTTCTCGGACAAGAGCGAGTCGTTCAAGAAAGTTCTGCTGATCCAGTATCCGCGGCGCGGTCTTTACAGCCTGGCATTTCAGACGTCCAGTGAACTGGGCGAGGTGCAGGGGCGGTCGGGTGAGGACGTGGTGTGTACGTTCGTGCCGACGACGCCGAATCCAACCTCCGGGTTCATTATCATCGTCCCGAAGAAGGACATCATCGAGCTCGACATGGAAGTCGACGAGGCGCTGAAGATGATCATTTCACTGGGTGTCGTCGTGCCGACCTGGCACGGGGAACAGATTGGCGATTTACCCCAAGTGATGTCGGAAGAGCCCGAAAAATAAGCGGTTTTGATGTTGCAGCCGGCTCACGATCAGCCTACCATTTCGCCTCTTTTTGGTGGACCCCCGTGTTGAGATATGCGTAGTCACTATTGCGGACAAGTGGACGACAGCCTGATTGGCGAAGAAATCGCTGTCTGTGGGTGGGTGCACCGGCGTCGCGACCACGGCGGCGTGATATTCGTCGATCTCCGCGATCGGGAAGGACTGCTGCAGGTCGTCTTCGATCCCGATCGGCCGGAAATTTTTGCAGAGGCCGAGCGCATTCGTAGCGAATATGTGCTCGCCGTCAGGGGGTTGGTGCGTGAGCGGCTCGAGGGCACGATCAACCCGAACATGCCAACCGGTAGGGTTGAGGTGCTCGCGCACGAGCTGGTCACGCTGAATGATGCCGAGACACCACCTTTTCATCACGATGAACACGCGAACGAGGAACTGCGGCTCAGGTTCCGCTATATCGACCTGCGGCGGGAGGAAATGCTGGGGAACCTGCGGTTGCGCCACGCGGTGACTCGCTCGATGCGGAATTTCCTTGACGGTGACGGATTCGTCGATGTCGAAACGCCGATGCTCACAAGGGCAACACCAGAAGGCGCGCGAGACTACATCGTTCCAAGCCGCACACACCCGGGCAGGTTTTTCGCGTTGCCGCAGTCGCCGCAGATATTTAAACAGTTGCTGATGATGTCTGGTCTGGATCGCTACTACCAGATTGTGCGCTGTTTCCGAGATGAGGATCTGCGGGCCGATCGTCAGCCGGAGTTCACCCAGCTTGACATCGAGATGAGCTTCGTCGACGAAGACACGGTGACGGAAACCACAGAGGCACTCGTTCGGACGCTTTTCAAAGACGTCATGGACGTCGAATTGCCAGCACCATTTCCACGGATGAGCTACGAAGAGGCCATGCGCCGATTCGGCACGGAAAAGCCGGATTTGCGTATCGATCTCGAGCTTGTCGAAGTGGCCGATCTGATGCAGTCGGTCGAGTTCAAGGTGTTTGCCGGACCAGCTGCCGACCCGGAGGGACGCGTGGCCGCGCTTTGTGTGCCGGGCGGTGGTGAGCTGAGTCGCAAGGAGATTGACGATTACACCGATTTTGTCAGCCGGTATGGCGCGAAGGGTCTCGCCTATATCAAGGTCAACGATGTGGCTGCCGGCCGCGATGGACTGCAGTCACCGATTCTGAAATTTCTCCCTGATGAAGCAGTTTCCGGGGTCATCGAGCGCACCGCTGCGAAAGATGGCGATATAGTCTTTTTTGGTGCGGACAAGGCGCGCATCGTCAACGATGCTCTGGGAGCCTTGCGGGTCAAGGTCGGGGAAGACAGGGACATGGTGGCTGACGGATGGCAACCGCTATGGATTGTCGACTTCCCAATGTTTGAATTGGACCCGCACACGAAGCGCTGGACCTCGTTGCATCATCCGTTTACGGCGCCCGCAGTGGAAGACCCGGATACCGTCCGGGCGGAGCCGGGGACCGTGCTTTCACGTGCATATGATATGGTTTTGAACGGTTCGGAGATCGGCGGTGGGTCGATACGTATCCACGACCAGACCATGCAGGCTGCCGTTTTCGAATTGCTCGGCATCAGCGATGAGGAAGCCGAGGAAAAGTTCGGCTTTCTGCTACGTGCACTTCAGTATGGGTGCCCACCACATGGTGGTATTGCGTTCGGGCTTGATCGCATGGTCATGCTGATGGCTGGTGCTGACAGCATCCGCGACGTCATCGCGTTCCCGAAGACGCAAACGGCAAGCTGCCCACTGACCAACGCGCCCGGCGAAGTATCGGCCGAGCAGTTGAAGGAAACGGGTATTCGCGTTCGCGTGCCCCGCGCGGAGTAAGATCATTCCGGATTTCCGCCGACCGGAATCTATTCTCGTCATTGTCCATACGGGCGACCTTCAGGTCTTGCTCCTGCGTCGAGTTAGTCCATTCGATTTCTGGCAATCCGTCACGGGGTCACTTTTGCAAAGTGAATCACCGGCCGATGCAGCCGCTCGCGAACTCGTCGAAGAAACGGGACTGAGTGTCGAAGGTAGGCTGCACGATGCTGGCCGCGCGCGTCTATTCACTATCGATGCCCGCTGGCGGGATCGTTTCGCCCCTTGTGTCACGGAAAATCTAGAGCACGAATGGCATTACATGCTGGACAGCACGGTCGACGTTACGCTCGATCCTGCAGAGCACAGCGAATGGCAATGGGTGCCGATCGACGAGGCCATTGAGGAGGTCTGGTCTTGGACAAACCGGGAAGCACTGGAATCGCTTCGCGCGACGCGTCGGTAGGAACTTTAACTAAGAAAGCGATTTCAGGTGATAGACGAGATCTAGTGCTTCCCGTGGCGTTAGATTGTCGACCTCGATCTCACCCAGTGCGTTATCCAACGGTCCGGGTTCCAGTTCGGGGGGTGCTGACAGAGGTCGTTGGGACTTCGGGTGGTCGGAATGATGGTGGGCCTCAAGAGAAGACAGGTATGAGCGCGCTCGGGTGATGACGCCACGTGGCACGCCGGCCAGCGCGGCAACCTGGAGACCATAACTCTGGTTCGCGGGACCAGGTTTGACGGCATGCAGAAAGACTAGCCGGCCCTTGTGCTCGGTCGCGTCGAGGTGAACATTCGTGCACGCCGGAAGCTCGTCAGCGAGCGTGGTCAGCTCGAAATAATGGGTCGCGAACATTGTGAAAGCACCGATGCTGTCGCCCATGTGGTGGGCCGCTGCCCACGCAAGTGACAGACCGTCGAACGTGCTTGTGCCGCGCCCGATTTCGTCCATCAATACCAAGCTCAGGTCTGTCGCATTGTTGAGGATTGTTGCTGTCTCGGTCATCTCCACCATGAAGGTGGAGCGTCCGCCGGCAATATCGTCCGAGGCGCCAATACGCGTGAATATGCGGTCAATCGGTCCGATCGTCAGGCTGTCGGCCGGTACGTAACTGCCAACGTGGGCGAGGATGGTGATCAATGCTGATTGCCGCATGTAGGTTGATTTGCCGCCCATGTTCGGTCCGGTAATAACCAGCAGCCGGGTTTGTTCGCCGAGGTTCAGGTCGTTCGAGATGAAAGGCGTGTCGATCACCTGCTCGACGACCAGGTGACGGCCAGTCCGTATCTCGATGCACGGTGTATCGACGATTTCAGGTTTGCAGAGATTCAGCGATTCGGCACGTTCTGCGAAACAGGTCAGCACGTCCAGCTCGGCCAGTCCACGCGCGGTCGTCTGCAGCGAGGCCAGCGATTCGGTGAGACGGTCGACCAGGTTTTCGTAAATCTGCTTCTCGCGGACAAGTGCGCGTTCCCGGGCGCTCAGAACCTTGTCCTCGAACTCTTTCAGTTCGGGGGTGATAAAGCGCTCCGCTGATTTCAGCGTTTGCCGGCGGATGTAGTCGTCCGGCGCATTGGCCGCGTGCGTTTTGCTGATCTCGATGTAGTAGCCGTGCACGCGGTTGTAACCGAGTTTCAGACCGGCGATTCCGGTGCGTGCTTTTTCGCGGACCTCCAGATCCAGCAGGTACTGGTCAGCGTTATCAGCGATGCCTCGCAATTCGTCGAGTGCTTCGTCAAATCCATCGGCAATGACTCCTCCGTCCCGGATCAGCATCGGTGGATTCTCGACAATTGCTTTTCGCAGCAGGTCGCGCTCCACACTGTGTTCGGCGATTTTCGTCCGCAATGTCGAGAGGAGCGGGGAATCGAATGCCTTCAGGCTTGCCTTCAGATCTGGCACCCGGGTTAGCGCGACTTCAAGCTGGCGCAGGTCTTTCGGCCGTGCTGACCGCAGTGCGACCCGGGCCAGGATCCGTTCGATGTCTCCAATCCCGGATAGTCGCTCTTGCAGGTCACTCGTTACCGCATCGAAAAGAATGGTCTCAACCGCCTGGTAACGGCCACGCAGTGTTTCGGCATTCCGCAGCGGCCGCTGGACCCAGCGTTTCAACAGGCGGCTGCCCATCGGACTTTGGCAGGTGTCCATTACGCCCGTAAGCGTGTGTTCGTGGTGTCCAGTTAGGCTCTTGTCCAGTTCGAGATTCCGCCGCGTCGGCCCGTCCATGATGATGGCATCGGACAGTTGTTCGACCGTGACGGATTCAAGGTGCGGCAACGCCGTCTTCTGCGTATCACTCACGTATTGCAACAGGGCACCGGCCGCCGCGACGCCCACGGGTACATCGTCGCAACCAAATCCGGAAAGGCTTTGGGTGCCGAACTGCGCATTGAGCAGCCGGGTCGCGCTGTCGAGTTCGAAGTGCCAAGGTGGCCTGCCGGTTACCCGAATTTCGTCTCGGAAAATCCGGTTAGCCAGGTTCTCCTCGTCGATGATGATTTCGGCCGGACGCAGCCGCTCGAGTTCTGCCGCGAGCGAGGACGCGTCGGGGAGCTCCGCAAGGCGGAATCGGCCACCCGCAAGATCGAGCCATGCCAGCCCGAAACGGCCGTCACTGATACTGACCGCCGCAACCAGGTTGTCCCGGGACTCGGACATCAGTGCCTCGTCCGTCAGCGTGCCCGGTGTCACCACTCGCATGACTTTGCGCTCGACGGGCCCTTTGCTCGTCGTTGGGTCGCCAATCTGCTCACAGATAGCGACCGATTCACCCTTCCTGACGAGCTTCGCGAGGTAGCCTTCCACGGCGTGGTAGGGCACGCCGGCCATCGGTATCGGGTTGCCGGCGGACTTGCCGCGCGCGGTCAGTGTGATATCCAGCATTGCCGCGGCGCGCTTCGCATCGTCGAAAAAAAGCTCGTAGAAGTCTCCCATCCTGTAGAAGACGAGCATTTCCGGATACTCGGCCTTGATGGCGAGGTATTGCTGCATCATCGGTGTGTGGACGGGACTGACCTTAGCGCTCATTCTTGTTCTTGCTTTCGGCGTCGGAATCGGTCCATGCTAGCTTTTGGCTAAGGCGAAGTCGATGCTGGGAATGTCCGCTTGAAAATTGTTCACGTCGAGACCGGCCGCAACTTTTACGGCGGTGCGCAGCAGGTGATCTGGCTGATCCAGGGGCTTGCCGGTCAGGGTTGCGAATCGGTGCTCGTCTGTCCTGCCGGTGCACGCATCGCCGGGATTGCCCGCGAGGCTGGCATAGACGTCATCAATATTCCCTGTGCGGGAGAGCATGACTTTACGTTTCCGTTCAGACTACATGGCTACCTGGTGCGCGTGAAACCGGACATCGTGCATTGCCACGGTCGTCGTGGTGCCGATTTCCCGGGCGGCTGGGGTGCAAAAACAGCGGGTGTACCAGCGGTGGTTTCGCGACGTGTCGACAACCCGGAGTCTCCGACTGCAGCCTGGCTGCGCTATCGGCCGTTCAGTAAAGTGATTGCGGTTTCCCAGAATGTTGCAAGCGCGCTTGCCCGTAGTCGGGTCTCGAATCGTCGAGTTGCGGTGATCCGGGATGCGGTCGATATCAATGCCGTGAATCCCGATGCGGATCGATCACGTCTTCGCCGATTCGGTGTCAACGACGACAGTTTCGCCATCGCCGTTGTCGCCCAGCTGATCAAACGAAAGGGTCATCGGTTCTTGCTGGACGTGTTGCCCGCACTCGTTGCTGAGCACCCACACATAAAGGTTGTCTTTTTCGGCGTCGGGGGTCGTGAGTCCGAGCTGCGACTGCTGGCCGCAAGACTGGGCATCACGGACGTCGTGCATTTTGCCGGATTTTGTCCGGACCTCGACGATTATCTCGGCGCATTCGATTTGCTCGTGCACCCGGCTGAGAAGGAAGGTCTGGGCGTCGCCATGCTGAAGGCCGCCGCTGTGAAACCGCCGGTGATTGCTTTCGACATCGCCGGCTCAAGAGAGGCGGTTCAGCACCTCAAAACGGGCATCCTGGTCCCGCACGCCGACCTGCGCGAACTGCAATTGGCAATTGGTACGCTTTGCGAGGAGGAGGGTATTTGTGCCGAGCTGGGCGCGAACGGTCGGGAGCGAATGCAGCTTGAATTCAATGTTGAGACGATGGCTGAATGTCACGCCCGTGTCTATGAGGAAATCGCGAGTGGATAAATCCGACCCGATAGAGTCGTTGGCCGTGAACCTGGTCGTTGCGCTGATCGCTGCCGGCAAGACTGTTGCAACGGCCGAATCCTGCACGGGCGGGTGGATCGCAAAATCGATCACCGATGTCAGGGGCAGTTCGGCGGCGTTCGGTACTGGTATCGTGAGCTATTCGGATGATGCCAAGCAAGCATTACTCGGCGTCGATCGCCGGGCCCTGGTCGAGCACGGCGCGGTGAGCGAGCAGGTCGTCAGGGAGATGGCCACTGGCGCGCTGGCCCGGAGCGGGGCCGATTTCGCCGTTGCGGTCAGCGGCATCGCCGGACCGGATGGCGGAATCAAAGACAAGCCTGTTGGCACCGTATGGTTTGCCTTTGCTGTTCGGACCACAGAGGGAGAAATCGTGTCCGCCGTGCGTCATTATTTAGCAGGCGACCGGGAAGCAATCCGTGCGCAGACGGTAGTACTGGCGCTGCAGGGACTGCGGGGGATTCTTGAGAAGCATGGCTGAAAAAGCCTGTTTTTCGCATTCTGGCCGTCGCACCGGCAGAGGGAACAGTTACGACAACCGATCAGAAGGGCGTTATCGGACGTGGAAGGCAATCCGGTCAATCGTCGGAACTGGCACATCACGCTGGTCTATATCGGTGGATTTCCTGAGGAGAAGATTCTGGATCTTTTGTCGACGGTCGCCACCATCAGCCCTGGTGAGATCCGCCTCCGATTCGACAGCCTCACCTACTGGCAACGTCCGAAGGTCGCCTGCATGCATGCGAGGATAGTGCCGCCAGCTCTGGAGCAACTCGTCAAGTCCCTGCAACATGCCCTGATTACCTTTAACTATGAACCGGATCCTCGCGGCTACCGTCCACACATCACAGTTGTACGCAAGGTTAGGACCTTCCGGGAAGTGCGTTTGGCGCGGCCAATTGAACTCTCGTGGAAGAAATTCCAATTGCTGGAGTCGGTTCGATTCCGGGGCCAGCTTCAGTACCACCCGGTGAAACAATAG
>CAZWEW010000082.1:0-9354 GCA_964633055.1 uncultured Woeseia sp.
CTGATTTCATCGCAAAGAGCGCCTCAGAGGCGTTCCACGCGGCGGCCAGGAGCGCGCGGTCCACGCCGACGTTCCGCAGCGCCACGAAGCCGTGGTCGCGGCAGGCCGCGTCGAGGGCGCGGGCGACCGCTCGCTGCGCATTGCCGTCGTTGTTCGCGAAGGGTGCGAGATCCAGGACGGGCAGCACGGCCGGCGTGCAGGCCTCCGGCTCGGCGGCGGCGCACGCGGCCGCGAGCAGCGGCAGCCAAAGGCAGCGGTGCATCCCTACCATGGGAGGCCTGTCACCCACTCCGTGCCGGCATTGCTCGCGAACGGTGTCCGGATAGTCGGACGCAGTTTCAAGTTTCACCGACCGCGTGGAATTGTATCGGCAGGCGCAGAGGAGTCGGGCGGTGTCGTTAGTGCCGACTTTGGGCAAGGGATGCTGCCGGTCACCCGTGCCACGCAGATACCCCTGGTTGAAGGGATGTCTGCAGAGGCACAGAACTGCTTTCCTTCGCTCGAATTCGATTTTCTACGGATTCTTGATTACACGCGGCCGCTGTGGCTGGCGGGCTTCTACAACAAGACCTTCAAGTGGCCAAACTGGCACGCTTACGAATGGCTGATTCGCCGAGCCGCAGGGTTGGGACACCTACCTGAGATGGTTAACCCGGCACGTTATTCCCAGATGAATGCGCATTGTGAAATTCTCATCGTTGGATCGGGTCCTTCGGGTCTTGCAGCGGCTCTGCAAGCTGGTCGCGCCGGCGATGATGTATTGCTCGTCGAACAGGATAGTGAACTGGGGGGTTCGCTGTTGTTCGATGACAGCGATATTGACGGACAATCGGGATCGGACTGGTTG
This sequence comes from uncultured Woeseia sp., assembly GCA_964633055.1. Classification (GTDB taxonomy): domain Bacteria; phylum Pseudomonadota; class Gammaproteobacteria; order Steroidobacterales; family Woeseiaceae; genus SZUA-117. The sequence goes on from CAZWEW010000082.1 coordinate 848, forward strand.
GCTGCGAGTCGCGATGAGTTGCAAGGACTCGTAAACGTGCGTGTCATGACGCTGGCGACAGCGGCGGGCTACTACGACAGTAACGTCGTAACTATTCATGATCGTTCCAGCGCCTATCGACGCAACAGGCCCGTGGAACTGTTCTGGAAAGTTCGGGCAGGACGCGTCGTGCTGGCGACTGGCGCAATTGAGCAGCCGTTAATGTTTGGCAATAATGACTTGCCAGGCGTCATGCTTGCCGGTGCGATGCACCAATATACGAGTCGTTACGGTGTGCAGTGCGGCAGGCGCATTGTTGGTGTGGTGAACAATGACCTTGCATGGCACTCGATCATGGCTCAGGCGGATGCGGGTGTCGACGTGCCGGCTATTATCGATACTCGAGCCAATGTCGAAGAAGCGTTAATCGGCCGAGCAGAATCTTGCGGCATCGACGTTTACACATCGGGAATGCCGGTTTCAGCGGGCGGATCACGTACGGTCACTGGAATGCGTTTCCACGATGCAACGGGTCGGTCTGGATCAATTTCGTGTGATGCAATAGCGATGTCGGGCGGCATGAGTCCGACCGTGCATCTTTATTCGCAAGCGGGCGGCCAATTGCGCTATGACGAACAATTAGCCTGCTTCGTACCCCATTCTTGCTTACAGCGTGTTGATGTAGTTGGCTCGGCAAATGGCGAATTTGTAAGAAACGGCACTTACACCGTGGGTACACGAACACCTTCTCCTGCAAAGACAAGTACACAATGGGTTGACTTTATTCACGACGTGACTGTCGCGGATATTGAACTTGCATGCCTCGAGAATCTGCGGTCCGTTGAGCATATTAAACGCTATACGGCGGCGGGCATGGCGGTGGATCAGGGGAAGACCAGTAATCTCAATGCATTAACGCTACTCGGCGAGCTAACTGGTCGAGCACCCGGAGATGTTGGCACGACCACATTCCGGCCTAATTTCATGCCGGTAACGATGGGTTCAATCGGAGGGCTGCGGCGTGGCAAGTTTTACATACCCGCAAAGCGCTTGCCTGTTGATGAATGGCATGCGGCACGGGGCGCGGAGTTTGAAGATTATGGTGGCTGGGATCGGCCTGCTTACTACGGTAACGATCGCGAGGCCAGTATTTGCCAAGAGGTGAAGGTAGTTCGGGAAACGGTAGGATTGTTCGATGCGTCACCACTGGGGAAGATCGAGGTTCAGGGTCCCGATGCGGCGGAATTTCTAAATCGTGTTTATCTCAATACGGTGCCAACGCTGCAGACCGGTAAGGTGCGCTACGGACTGATGCTCGACGAAAATGGTGTCATTATGGATGATGGTGTGTTTGCGCGGCTCGCCGGCGAACACTTTCTCATCAACACGACATCCGGACACGCTGATCGTGTTACTGGCTGGCTCGAGGAATGGCACCAGTGCGAATGGCCCGACATGGAACTAGTCATGAGCAACGTGACTTCACAGTGGGGTGTAATAACGCTGGCCGGACCCAATGCCCGCGCTGTGTTATCAGATTTACCGGGCATGATGGACTTATCTTCGGACAAGTTCTCGCACATGAGCGTTGCGGCGGGCGAACTTGACGACGGGACCCCTTACAGAATTCAGCGTGTGAGTTTCACCGGTGAACAAAGTTACGAATTGAGCATACCGGCGAATGCGGCAACAGCCCAGTTTGAACGCATCTGGCGTGTTGGCGAATCGCATGGAATTGGTGCGTTTGGTGTAGAAGCGCTAATGATACTGCGCCTAGAGAAAGGTTTTCTCCACGTCGGTGTAGATACTGATGGCTCGACTAACCCCATGGATGCGGGTTTTGGTCGCATCGTCGAAAACAAGAAGACTGATTATATTGGGGCGCGTTCTTTAAGACGGCCAGAAGACCTGCGCGGTGATCGACGTCAGCTAATCGGTTTTGAAACCGATGACAGGCTGGCGCCCGTGCTCGCCGGTGCGCATTTCGTCAGTGGTAGTGGGGCGAGTTTGCGCAGTGAAGGATTCGTCACTTCTGCCTGCCTGAGTCCAACAATGCACAAAACGATTGGGCTTGGTCTGCTCGAAGGTGGCTCTGAACGGCTTGGTGATGCAATCGAGATTTACGATGATGGTAGGCGGGTATCAGGACGAATCGTGAATCCGTGTTTTTTTGATCCGGCTGGGGAGCGTATGCGTGGCTGAGGTTAGTTCTCCGATAGTGACAATCGAGCGTATTGAGCTGTACACAATTGTGTCGTTGAAAGTGGTCCGGGATTCGCTGGATAACGCTCGCGAGCGATTGGCTCTCGCAAGTCCTGGCCGAGTATCTCCGGGTAATCCCGAAAGTCTCTGGCTGGGTCCGGACCATTGGCTGATTGTAAGCAGCTCATTGGCTGCGCAGAACATTGTTGAAGAATGCAGTGACGCGCTGACGGACATACTACATAGCGCTGTTGATTATTCGGCCGGCTTAGCAGTGCTTCGAGTCATGGGTCCGGGTGCCCGACAATCATTGGCGAGTGGCACGGGCATTGATTTGCGACCCCGACAGTTTCCAGAAGGCACCTGTTGGCGCACGCGCCTGGCGCAAATCCCTGCGGTGATCGTTGCGAACTCAGAAGATTATTTCAATGTGTTTGTGGACCGAACTTATGGGTCATACATGGAGGATTGGCTCGAAGAGTCCTCGAGCATACTGTCAGCTGGGACGACTTGATCCCGGGCTTGTTCGGGATCGGGGTGCGTTGATTGACTGCATCTGAGATCCTTGCGAGAGGATCGATGGTCCGGATTGCCGATGGGACTGGTAGAAACTCATTGGAGATACCGGTACCAGGGCTGGCGCTTGGTTCAAATGCAAATAGAAACGATATTTCCGGCTGTCTTTGTCATCGCGTTGTTGGGCGGCTGTGGCGGTTCCGGCGGTTCCGGCGTTTCCGGGGGTTCAGATGCTGGGGGGTCAGTACCGAGAACGTCCTGCGGATCAGCTGGTGCATTTCAGCGTTGCACTTTGCAACATGATGACTTAACCCGTGAGTACCTCATCTATGTGCCGAATAGCTACTCCGGGCAGGGGGCAGTTCCTTTACTCCTGAATTTTCATGGGTACGGAAGCAATGCCACTGACCAGCACAACTATGCCAACTTCAGGCTTCTGGCCGATGCTGAACAGTTCGTGCTGGTCGTGCCGGAAGGGACCCTGCTAGGTGACCGCCAACACTGGGCGGTCGGTTCCTGGACGAGTGAAAGCACCACTGACGATATCGATTTCGTCAAAACGCTGATTGATACGGTCAGCTCCGACTACCTGATCGATGCGACTCGCGTTTATGCCACAGGCATGTCCAATGGCGGTTATATGAGTTATCACCTGGCCTGCAACCTTAGCCATCGAATTGCTGCGATTGCGTCAGTAACGGGCTCAATGTCCTTTGAAACCTATGATGGCTGTCGGCCCGCTCAGCCAACGAGCGTGATGCAAATTCACGGTACTGACGACGACGTCGTTCCCATCGATGGGGATACCTGGACCAAACCGATTGATGATGTCATTGATTACTGGGTCGTTTACGACGGCTGCGATCCGGAGGCAGAGATTACGGCCGTTCCGGACAGTAATGAAGATGGTGTGATTTCCGAGCGGTTGTCGTACGACCAGTGCATTGGCGGTACGGAAGTTCGATACTACCGGATGAATGGCATGGGACATATCTGGCCCGAAACCTTCAGAGGGGATGACCTCAGTGGCGCGTCTGTAATATGGGCGTTCCTGTCAAAATACAGCACGCAAGGCCGAATCGATCAAGAAATGTAACCGGCTTTCATTCGAGATTATTCCACTGTTTACTATCTCCATTGTCGTCCGGCTGCGGAGGTCCGCTGGCGGACTGGTCTGGCGGCAATAAAAAGGGCAACATTGGTTTCGGTCCAGAGGGGTTCTGGAACGGGGAGAAACGCGCGTGGGAATTGTGAGATCTGCAGTCACTGTTATTCTCGTGGCGCTTTTCGCGCCTGTTCTTAACGCGCAGGACGAGTTTCCGTTTGGCGTGCAAAAGACCGTCTCGAATCTGATGCTGCCAATGCGTGACGGCATCGGGATCGCCACGGATATTTATCGACCAACTCGGTTCGGGGCCCCGGTGGAGGATCGTCTGCCCATCCTCTTGCAGCGCACGCCTTATGACAAAAGCAGCCAGCGGATTGTCGATGCCGCGGAATACTTCGCGAGCAACGGCTACGTCGTTGTGTTGCAGGACCATCGTGGACGGTACGCCTCGGAGGGCAAATTCACGAAATACCTCGGCGAAGGCCAGGACGGTTTCGATTCGATCGCGCACCTCGCTCAGCTGCCGTATGGGAACGGCAGTGTGGGGATGTGGGGCACCTCTTATGCCGCTCACGTGCAGGCCAATGCAGCGAAACTGCGTCCGCCAGCACTTAGCACCATCGTGGTAAACATGGGGGGCATGTCCAACGGTTGGGATCACAAGGTACGAAATCATGGCGCATTCGAGATCCAGCAACTGACCTGGGCTTTCCGGCAGCTCTCGGCCGAAACCGACGATCCGGTTGTCAGGAAAATGTTGGATATCGACTCGATTCATCACTGGCTTACGGCAATGCCGATCAGGAAGGGGTTGAATCCGCTTTCCGTCTCCCCGAACTTCGAGGACTACATCCTCGAAATGATGACCCACGGCGACTACGATGAATACTGGAAGCACCTGGACATCAACTGGGTCGAGTACTATGACCAGACGGCCGATATCCCGATGCTGCTCGTCTCTGGCTGGTACGACTCCTATGCCGGCGGAACCGTACATAACTACAACGAGTTGTCGAGGCGTCTGGAGTCAGACGTGCACCTGTTGATGGGACCTTGGACGCACGGTGGCAATACACGCAGTTATGCCGGCCATGTGGAGTTTGGCCACGATGCTGCAATACCCGATTTTTACGATCATTTTCATCTGCGGTGGTTCGACCATTATCTGAAGGACATTACTGCCGAACGCTTTGCGAAGGTGATGGTGTTTGTGATGGGGACCGGCAATGGCGAAAAAGACGAAAATGATCGCCTGTACCATGGTGGCTACTGGTTGGAGTCCGCGACCTGGCCTCTTGCCGAGACTGATTTCACGCCCTACTACCTGCACCCGGATAGTAGTCTTCGACGGGAAGCGCCGAAGGTCGCTGCATCGTCGACGACGTACACTTTCGACCCGGACAATCCTGTGCAAACGATTGGTGGATCGTTTTCCAGCACCAGCCCGGTGTTTGAGCCGGGCGCATACGACCAGCGAGAGGCGGATGCTGTGTTTGGGGCAACACTGCCTTACCTACCGCTGAAGTCGCGCGACGATGTGCTGGTATTCCAGACAGCACCGCTGGAGACGGATGTAACCGTCATTGGTCCTATCAAGGTACGGCTGTTTGTCGCATCAACCGCCGTCGATACGGATTTCACCGCCAAGCTGGTTGATGTGTATCCGCCGACAGCAGATTTCCCGACTGGCTTCGACATGAATATCACGGATGGTATCTTGCGCGCCCGATACCGGGACAGGCCGGATCGCCAGGAGATGATGTCGCCTGGAGAGATCTACGAAATCGAGATTACACCGTTCCCGACCGCGAATGTCTTCAAGAAGGGGCACCGGATTCGAATCGATGTTTCCAGCAGCAATTTTCCCCGGTTCGACGTCAATCCCAACACAGGCGAGCCGCTGGGAAAGAATCGCCGCCGTATCAAGGCCGATAACACGGTTTATCATGATGCCGTCCGCGCATCGCATATCGTGTTGCCTGTCGTCCCGACAAACATTCTTACTCAATGATGGCGATCATCACTCTGTGGATATTAAGTGCCGGTGGCCGGGTGCAGGATAGTCCGAGTGGGTGACCCTGTTTTATAGTTTCCTCGCTTGGCCTGCTACCTGTGGCAATTGGCCGGACACCTTCCTGTAACTGACTTACAGCACTCACAACCACACTGTGGCAAGCCAGAAAGTGCTTTTTTTTGGTTTTTTTACCACAATGGCCTGTGTGGTCATTTAGGCAGCTCTGCTTGAGGTGTAGTCCATACTGATAGACAATGTGAAGTAGCATTCATGCGAAAATACGACAGTGGGGAACTTTATGGACGTTATGTCATGTCGAGCGCTGGCACTGCTGACGCTGGCCACTTTGGTCAGCAACAACATTGCCGCACAAGAACTTGAAGAGATCATTGTTACAGCGTCAAAGCGGGCGGAAAGTCTGCAGGACGTTCCCATATCGATTTCCACATTGGATGGTTCAAAGATTGCGGACGCCAGTCTGCACAGCCTCAATGAGCTGTCTACCTATGTGCCTAACTTCATGGTTTCCGAAAATGCAGTAGCTACCAGCCTCATGATCCGCGGGGTCGGTCCCGGAGCCAACCAGTCGTTTGAACAATCCGTAGGACTTTTTGTTGACGGCGTGCACTATCCTAAAGGACGCCAGACCCGAAGCGGTTTGTTCGATATTGAACGGGTGGAGGTTCTGCGCGGCCCCCAGGGGAATTTGTTCGGAAAAAATACGATCGCCGGGGCAGTCAACGTGACGACGGCTTCAGCCAGAGTTGGTGAGGGTGCCGGCGGAGATCTCGCCGTTAGTGCAGAAGGGAATGGAGGAATAATCTTTGAGGGCAACCTGAATGCTTCGACGGATACTTTCGGCATCCGTTTTGCCTTCAAGGACCGCGAATCAGATGGCTATGTCACCAATTCACTGTTGAACAGAGATATAGCCGCGGTCGAAGAGAATTTGTGGCGATTGAGTGCCACCTGGGAGCTCACGGACAACACCACAGTGAAATTTAAGCATGCCAGGGGCAGCAACACCCGGACTGGTGGTACCGCCGTACTCTCCCACTGGGATCCGGTAGCCAATATGAGTCCCACCTCGCAATTGATGTTTGGTGTCGTTGGCGCGACTGCGCCGCAAGCTGCGGTCAATGCGTCCACCGGTGCACTGGATGCTTATCGCGATATGGATTCTTTTGGTGGTGACTTGCTCGGCACGGATGGTTTCGAAGGTACCGAAACCGAGACTGACGATACGTCGCTGAATATTGATATCGGTTTCGGCGATGGATACACATTTACGTCAGTCACCGGGCGCTCCGCCTATAATTATAAGGACGGCATCGATGCGGATTTCATGCCGGTACACTTTATTGGACGGAGTGATATATCAACCTACGACCACATTAGCCAGGAATTACGTATTGCATCGCCTATCGAGAACAGGGTTTCCTTTATCGCCGGCGTAAACTGGAATAGTCAGGAACAGGATATCGATCGGCTGGTCGCGTTCGATGGTACTGCGGGAGCGCCGGGTTTACTGACTATGCTCTTGGGAGTACCCACGGCTCTTGCGTATAGCCCAGCCCAGGTAGCAGGAGTTAACGCGTCACTGGGTATCAGCGGAACACCATACGCCTTAACGCCCGGAATGGAAGGCGCAACCATGTTCTCCCATGTTGGCCGAATCTCCAACTGGACTCAGGATACTGATGCATGGGCTCTGTTCTTCCAGGGTACTGCCGATATTACTGACAGCCTTAGCCTGACGGCAGGCGTTCGCTACACGGAAGAGGAAAAATCAGTTCATGCTGATATGGCCGTATCGACTGGTTCTACCGGATTGATGAACGCCAATCCCAGTCCGTTATTGGCGGGACTGATGGGTGCGATATTTGACTCTTACGCCCATGCCTTTAATGAGTCACGTGAAACGGACCATATGACACCCAGTGTCAGTCTGGAGTGGAGCCTGTCGGATGATCACTTGCTCTATGCGAGCTATTCAGAAGCTTTCAAGAGTGGTGGCTTCAACGCGATTGAGGATCAGAATCCGGCATTCATGCTGGTCATGGGCCAGCCTGTGACGCTGCCCACAGTACCAGGCGTCGGTTTTGAATATGATGATGAGACCGCATCGTCCATTGAGATCGGTGGTAAACATACCTTTCTGGACGGGAGCATGCGCCTGAACTGGGCAGCATTCTCCAGTGATTATGACGATCAGCAAGTCTCTACCTTCGTCGGTTTGGGTTTTGTGGTTGCCAATGCGGCAGCGGCCTCGATTGATGGTTGGGAGATGGACCTGTTGTGGCAGGCGTCCGAAAATCTTGTCATCGGCGCGAATGTTGCTCACCTAGATGCGACTTTCGCATCCTTCCCAGCAGCCGCCTGCACCGCAGAGCAGGCATCTGATTTACTGGGCCTCGGTGTGCTGACGTCAAGTTCACCGGTCACTTCAGCGTCCGGTTGCCAGAACTTGTTTAATGCTGCAGGCGCAAGTGCAGGGGCCGCTCAGGATTTAGCAGGTCAACCATTGACCCATGCTCCCGATTTTGCTGGTGCTCTTTTTGCTGACTACACGCGCACCCTCAGTAATGACATGATTTGGTTCACGAGTCTTGATGTGAACTTCACTGATGGCTATCTGTATGCTGGTGATGCTGATCCAATCGATTATCAAGACGGTTACAATACCGT
>CAZWEW010000083.1:0-9259 GCA_964633055.1 uncultured Woeseia sp.
TGGCAATCTTGAGTACTTTACGAACCTTGTCCTCCGGCATCTCCATACGTTCAGCCAGTTCGTCCGGCAGCGGTTCGCGGCCCATCTCCTGCAGCATTTGCCGAGAGATTCGGTTGAGCTTGTTGATCGTCTCGATCATATGTACCGGGATTCGGATTGTGCGTGCTTGGTCCGCAATGGATCGCGTGATCGCCTGTCGAATCCACCACGTCGCGTAAGTCGAGAATTTGTAACCGCGGCGGTACTCGAACTTGTCCACTGCTTTCATTAACCCAATGTTACCTTCCTGGATCAGGTCCAGGAATTGCAGCCCGCGGTTCGTGTATTTCTTTGCGATCGAAATGACAAGACGCAGGTTGGCTTCGACCATTTCCTTTTTCGCGCGCCGAGCTTTGGCTTCGCCAACCGCCATCTGCCTGTTGATTTCCTTGATCTCGTCAATCTTCAGGTTTGTCAGCGTCTCTACAGCGATCAGCTTGCGCTGTGCGCGGAGCACGTCACCCTTCATTTTCGCCAGTACCGAGGAATGTTTCCGCTTCGCACGAATGTGCTTTTCGATCCAGCTTAGGTCCGTTTCGCTTTTCGGAAAACTTGCAAGGAAATCCTTGCGTGGCATAGCGGCATCGCGAATGCAGATCTTCATAACCAGGCGCTCCTGCATGCGGATGACCGAAACAGAGTTACGCAGGTTGCGAACCAGCATCTCAGTAAGCTTAGGCGACAGCTTTAGCTCCATTAGTTGATCGGCGAGATCACCCTGGACCTTGACGGTCTTCTTGTTTTTCACACCGTACTTCTCGAGACTCGTCAGGGAGCGCCTGAAAAGCCGTTTGATGACTTTCATGCGAGCTGCGACTTCCTCCGGATCAGGTCCGGTGTCAACAACCTCATCATCGTCATCGTCATCTTTATCCGATTTTTGAACCGGAGCCTTGATTTCGTCGGGGGCATTGGGATCGATGAAGCCAACGACGAAGTCCTGCATGCGAGTATCGCCTGCAGCGACGGCTTCGAAGACCTCGATCAGCTTTTCGATCGTTGGCGGAAAATGCGCCATGTGGTACTTGACCTGATTTAGGCCTTCTTCTATGCGCTTTGCGATCTCGATTTCGCCCTGGCGGGTCAGGAGTTCGACGGTACCCATTTCGCGCATGTACATTCGGACCGGGTCCGTGGTGCGCCCGAACTCTGCATCTACACTTGCGAGGGCGGCCTCGGCTTCCTCAGCTGCATCTTCGTCATCATTCGATACGTCCTTGTCGGTCAGGATCAAGGACTCAGCATCCGGTGCCTTTTCATGCACAGCGATACCCATGTCATTAATCATGTTGACGATGTCTTCGATTTGCTCGGGATCGACAATGCCGCTGGGCAGGTGGTCATTGACCTCCGTATAGGTCAGGTAGCCTTGCTCCTTGCCTCGGGCAATCAGTTCTTTCAATTGCTTGGCTTTCTGCTCGCCGCTAATCACTGTGCGTTTTTCCGTCAAGACAAAATTTCCTCTGGCAGGATGAATGCAAACGATTAATTATAGTCGTTTGACCATTATAAAACTATAAATATCCGATACTTAAGCATTTGTGCCGAACCCCCTTGTGAGCTCCCTGAGTTCGTCCTTCTCTGCGGCCGTAAGCGTATCAAGCCGTTGTTTTTCTATAAGATTACCGATTCTTTCGCTGCGTGTTGACTTCAGCAGATGGGCGACACAGTCGTCAAGTTCGGCGGCGCCGTCGAAATCCTCGGTGCTAGGGACTTCGACGGTGGCGAGCCTGCCGAGATGCTGCCCTTCCTCGTGATTCCTGAACCGCTCCAGTAGTCCGGCTGTTGTCATATTGGATTCCGATTGGATGGATTCAACCAGGTCATGCAGTAATTCAGCGCCGGGCTTCGAGATATCGGCCAGTTTCTCGATATCGATATGCGCGGCCGCTTCCGGATGATGAACGATCAGCGTGATTGCCCGCCGGACAAGGGAGGGTTTCCCCGTTCCGGATACCTTTTTTGGCCGCATTCGTGTCGCTGTATCCGGACGTGTTCGACCCGTGTGCACCTTGTCCGTCGACAGGATGGTCTGGAGCTTGCTGGTTGGCAAACCGACTACTTCTGCGATGCGCTCAGTCAGCAGTTCTCGGTAGATCCCGGGCGGTATCTGACCAATCAATGGACGGGCAAGCTCGACAAGTCGTGCTCGGCCAGCCACCGAGTTCATGTCAACCTGGGAAGACAACTCCTCCAGCAGGAAATCCGACAAGGGCAGGGCATCATCCAGCGCCTTCATGAAGGCATTGGCTCCGTGCTCCTTGACGAATGAATCCGGGTCCTGTCCGTCGGGCAGAAATACGAATCGGATTTGCCGGCCTTCTCGAACCTGGGGCAGCGCATTTTCGAGGGCCTTCCATGCCGCGGCTCGACCGGCCCGATCACCGTCGAAACTGAACCAGATTTCCTCGGACAAGCGAAACAGTCGATTGAGATGTTCGATCGTCGTTGCCGTTCCGAGCGTTGCAGTTGCGAAGTCGATGCCGTGTCGAGCGAGGCCGACCACATCCATGTAACCCTCGACGACGACGAGTCGATCGATACTTCGAAGTGCCTGACGTGCTTCGTAAAGTCCGTACAATTCCTGGCCCTTGTGGAACAGCACAGTCTCCGGCGAATTCAGGTATTTCGGTTTTTCATTGTCAATGACTCTGCCGCCGAAGCCGATCGTGCGTCCGCGTCCGTCGCGGATCGGAAACATGAGTCGATCGCGAAAACGGTCGTAGTGTTTACCGTCATCTCTGCGAATGATCATGCCGGTCATCAGAAGGCGATCGATGGCTTCCCGTGATGTGCCAAATTTGTCGAGTACATTGCGCCAGCCTGCAGGGGCGTATCCCAAGCCAAACCGTTGGGCCGTCGCACCGTCGATGCCCCGGGCCTTGAGATAGTTGATCGCCGTCTGGTTGGATTTGAGTTCGGCTTCAAAAAATTTTCCGACCTGTGCAACAAGCTTGAGGAGTGCATCGTAACGTCGCGGGGGGTGTCCGGGCGAAGCATCCTTCGGCACTTCGACACCCATCGAATTGGCGAGACTCTCGACGGCCTCAACGAATTCCATGTGGTCGTAGTGCATCAGAAAGTCGAGCGCATTGCCGTGCACGCCGCAACCAAAGCAATGGTAAAAACCTTTCGACGGCGACACCGTAAACGACGGTGTTTTCTCATCATGAAACGGACAGCACCCCTTGAACTCCTTGCCGGCCTTCTTCAGCTGGACCCGGCGCCCGACCACCTCGACCACGTCGGCTCGATCGACCAGGTCAGTGATAAATTGCTTCGGGATCAGTCCACTCATTCTGTCTTCAACGGTATTGGCGAGCCCCGAGGGTTCACACGCCGTTCTTGTTGTTATTCGATGATCGCCGCGGGGTCATCTCAAGCATAGCCGATCCAGACCGGAGCGCCAGTGTCACGTCCCGAGGCGGCCCTTTACCTTCGCACCGACGATTCCCATGTCAGCACGACCGGCTGCCATCGTTTTGACGTGACCCATGACCTTACCCATGTCACGGATGGACTCGGCCCCGGTCCGGGCGATGGCCTCGTCGATCAACATCTCGAGATCATCATTCGACAGGGGTTCGGGAAGGTAGGTTTCAATGATCCCGATTTCGGCTGCTTCGATATCAGCGAGGTCTTGGCGGTTACCACCTTCAAACTGCGTGATCGAGTCGCGACGCTGTTTGACCATGCGGTTAAGGATCGTCAGCACCGCCGGATCATCGAGCTCTGTTCGCTCATCGATTTCGACCTGTTTGATCGCAGCGGAAATCAGCCGCAGGACTTTCAGCCGGTCTTTATCGCGAGCTTTCATCGCTGTCTTGACGTCTTCCTGGATCTGGTCCTTGATGGACATTTAGGTGTACAGCAGGATCAGTAAAGTCGCTTGCGGCGTGATGTCTCGCGAGAGGTTCGCTTTAAGTGGCGTTTGACGGCCGCCGCTTTCTTGCGCTTGCGCTCCTGGGTCGGTTTCTCGTAAAACTCCCGACGGCGAAGCTCGGTCAGCACACCGGCTTTTTCACAGGCGCGCTTGAAGCGACGCAGGGCTGCGTCGAAATACTCGTTTTCTTTGAGACGTACGCCTGGCATGCTGGTTTCTGTCGGACCTTTAAATACAAAGAAACCCGGCACAGGGCCGGGACCGAACTCGGCATGATAGCGACCGAAAACACATTTTGCAAAGCGCAAATTATCCGATTGTGCCTGCAATTTGGTAGCCCTGCGGTATGATCCGCCGCCTATGCTGGTACTGGGACTGGAAACGAGTTGCGACGAGACTGGCGTTGCCCTGTATGACACGGAGTCGGGGCTTGTCGGTGAGGCGCTGCATAGCCAAGTGGATCTTCACGCCGTATACGGCGGTGTTGTGCCCGAGATTGCTTCGCGGGATCACCTGCGACGGTTGCTCCCGCTGATTGAGCAGGTGTTGAAGGAAGCGGGCGCAGAGCGCCCGGACGCGATTGCCTATACGGCCGGGCCAGGCTTGGTCGGTGCGCTGATGGTCGGGGCGGGCATGGCAAATGGCCTAGCGCTCGCCTGGCGGTGTCCCGTCGTGCCGGTTCACCACATGGAGGGGCATCTACTTGCTCCGATGCTTGAAGACGGTCCACCGGCGTATCCGTTCCTGGCCTTACTGGTGTCGGGCGGACACACGATGCTCGTCTGGGTGGAGGAACTGGGCAGTTATTCGGTGCTTGGCACGACGCTCGACGATGCGGTCGGAGAGGCTTTCGACAAGACCGCGAAACTGCTGGGTCTTGGCTATCCAGGTGGACCTGCGCTGGCGAAATTGGCTACAAAGGGGGATGAGAATGCCTTCCAGTTACCACGGCCGATGGTGAATCACCCGGGTTTTGACTTCAGTTTTTCCGGGCTCAAGACAGCGGTGATGCTTAAAGTCAGGGAAACAGAGACGGACGGCACTCTGGACACCACGAGGGCCGATATCGCTGCCGTTTTTCAGCGTACGGCGGTCGAAACGCTGCTGGCTCGAACTATGAAAGCCGCCCGCGATAAAAGTGCAGACCGTATTGTCGTTGCCGGCGGGGTTGGTGCCAATCGGTTGCTGCGCGCAGAGCTTACAGCGCGCTTCGACGGAACCGTGCACTACCCTAGATTCAGGTTTTGCACGGATAACGGTGCAATGATTGCCCTAGCCGGCGCTTTGCGGCTTACCGATGCCGACAAACCGAATACGATTCATGCCATGGTACGGTGGTCACTCGAAAGCCTCAATCAGCCGCACGGACAAGCACATGAGCGATAACAATCAACCCGACACGATTTTTCTTCGCGATCTCAGGGTAGACACTGTCGTCGGTATATGGCAATGGGAACGGAAGATTCGCCAGACAGTCAGCATCGATCTCGAAATGGGTGCCGACATCCCCAAAGCCGCGGCAACGGATCGTATCGAGGACACACTCAACTACAAGGACGTGGCCAAGCGCGTCCAGCAGTTCGTTACAGAGTCCGAATTCCAGCTTGTAGAAACGATGGCGGAAAAGATCGCCGAGCATGTGCTGACTGAATTCGACGTCCCTTGGATCGATGTCCGTATCAACAAGCCAGGCGCCATCCGCAACGCGGCGGATGTCGGCGTGCAAATTCACCGCAGCCGCTAGTCAAAATGGTGCGCGTTTACCTCGGTCTCGGAAGCAATCTGCAGCCGGAAGAAAATCTTCGACTCGGCATACGGGAACTGTCCCGGCGATTTTCGTTGAAGGCCGTGTCGCCTGTGTATCAAAATCAGGCGTTCGGATTTGAAGGCGAAGACTTTCTGAACGCAGTGGCCTGTGTCGAGACCGACACCGAAGCGGAGGTCATCGGGAGCACTCTGAACGAGATTCACGAAATCGCAGGCCGCGAACGGGGCTCGCCTGATTTCGCATCCCGGACGCTTGATATTGATTTATTGCTTTACGGTGACGAGATCATCCCGGCGTTGCGGGTTCCCCGTGCGGATATCCTGGAGTACAGCTTTGTGCTCTGCCCACTCGCGGACCTCGCACCGGACCTTGCACATCCGGTTACAGGCAGGGCTATCGGCCGGCACTGGGTCGAATTTGATGCATCCTCGCACCCGGTAACTAGGACAACCGTCGCTTTGTGAAACGAAGATGCATGGTGATGTTGAAACGGCGTGGCGTCGATTCCCCGACGGCTGGTGCGGCGAATGCTCGGACTACCATCCAATCGAACGGCCGCCGTCGATTGCGACGATCTGCCCAGTCGCGTAGGTCGCATCCCTAATAAAGAAGAGGACTGCACTAGCGATGTCGATCGGGTGACCGCTCCGGCCCAGGGGTACTTGGTTCAGGATGGCCTGCTTCACATCGTCCGACATCCCATTCTCGGGCCAAGTAATTGCGCCTGGCGATATCCCGTTCACCCGCACTTGAGGCGCTAGGTCTCGGGCTAGTGACTGCGTAAGCATGGCGAGGCCAGCCTTGGCTGCGCCATAAACGTGGTGATCCCGAAGCGGACGTTTTGCGTGGATGTCGACAATGTTCACGATGCTACCACCCGACTTCCGGAGATGAGGTGCCGCGGATTGTGCCAGGAACAGAGGTGCCTTCAGATTGCTGCCGACGAGATCGTTCCAGGCCATTTCGTCGACGTTGGCAAGCGGTGTAGGGTAAAAGGTTGATGCATTGTTGACGAGTGCATCGAGACTGTCCGCCCAAACGGTGACCTCCCTGACGAGGTCCGCGGGTTCGCCAGCCTCGATCAGATCTGCACGGAAGGTTTTCGCCGAGCCGTCACGATCAGCATTCAGCCGTGCAGCCAGTTGATCCGCTTCGATCGAAGAGTTCCGGTAATGGATTGCAACGTTCATTCCTGCTGCGTGTAGCGTCTCGCAAATTGCGGCACCAATGCGCCGTGCTGCGCCCGTTACGAGAACGGTCTGCCCACTCAGCGGATTGTCGGATGCATAGTGCATATCGATGTTGCCGGGTTTATTCTTGCCATATTCGGTCGGGAATGTCCCGACTGCTATTCAAACATACTTTGTCACCGATGAAACCCTTGGCGGAAACCGGGTTACCCGAACCCGAGCACGAGAGCGCGAGTCATGCTCGCCGGGTGGCCCTGCATTTGCGAACGCGAATAGGGGACGGGAGTATTTCGTTTTCCGAGTTCATGCAGGACACACTTTATGCGCCAGGTCTTGGCTACTACGTTTCGGGGAATCGAAAATTCGGTGAGGGAGGAGACTTCGTCACGGCTCCGGAGATCTCTGATCTGTTCGGCATGGTCGTTGCGTCACAATGTGCGGCAATTCTCGATGAGCTGGCTGGCGGCGATATCCTCGAGCCCGGGGCCGGCAGCGGCGCGCTTGCGGTGTCCATGCTTCGACGACTCGACGAGCTGGATGTTTTACCGCGGCGCTACCTGATCTTGGAGGTGTCACCCGAACTGCAGGCGCGGCAGGAGGAGAGGATTCGCAGGGAGGTGCCGAAATTCGCAGATCGCATCCAGTGGATTTCGGCGCCGCCTGATTCTTTCCGAGGCGTTGTCGTGGCCAATGAAGTCGCGGACGCGATTCCCGTTGAACGATTCAGGATCGCCGATGGTGTGATTCTGCAGGCACGCGTTGGTAGTGATGGAGATCGGTTCCATTGGTGCTACGAGACGGCGCCCGATTCGCTAGTCGAAACGATAAGGACCATTGAAGCGACGTGCGGGCGTCCTTTTCCCGATGGCTACGAGTCGGAAATCTCTCCCGGAGTGCGGAACTGGGTTGCAGATGTTTGCAGTGCCGTCGAACGAGGTGCCGTCCTGATTTTCGACTACGGTGTCTCACGGCGCGAGTACTATGCGCCGGACCGCTCTGACGGGTGGCTGCAATGTCATTTCAGGCACCGCGCCCATGGAAATCCGCTGATACTGACGGGTATACAGGACCTTACCGCATGGGTGGACTTCTCGGTCGTTGCGGAGGCCGGTGTCGATTCGGGCATGTCGGTGGCGGGCTACACGACACAGGCGGAATTTCTTCTGCATGGCGGCATCACTCAGGTGGCGCCTGCGCTTGACGGTCTGACGCCGGGGGAGCGGGCTGCGTTATCGAATGAGATGAAAAAGCTGACATTGCCGGGCGAGATGGGCGAGAATTTCAAGGTGATTGCTTTGTGCCGCGGCGTCCTCACGCCACCGGCTTTCCAGTATTGTGATAAAGCGCACCTCCTGTAATCCAGGGTGTCGTCATAAGGGAAAAACCAGCATGGGAATGACGCAACTCATTGTGTTAGCGGTTGTACAGGGATTAGCCGAGTTCCTGCCGATATCGAGTTCGGGACATCTCGTGCTCGTGCCCGTGATATTCAATTGGGTAGACCAGGGACTGGTGTTCGACGTTGCGGTGCATTTTGGGTCTCTGGTCGCCGTGTGCTTGTATTTCCGCCACGACATCCTTGCCCTGTTACACGGGGTAGGCGATATCGTCGCGGGGAAGGTCCGCAGCGACGACGCGTTGATGACGTTCAGGCTTGGTTTTGCCACGGTTCCCGTCGCACTGGTTGGGCTGCTGTTCGCCACTTGGATTGCAACTAATTTGCGTGACCCGATGGTGGTTGTTGTGACGCTGTCCGGCTATGGAATCCTGATGGGGCTCGCGGACTGGCTCGCGCCGCGCACTCGGAATATCACTGATATCCGGTTGAGGGATGCCATCATCATCGGCCTAGCGCAGGCAATGGCCCTCGTTCCAGGGACCTCGCGCTCCGGAATTACCATTACGACTGGCAGGCTGCTGGGGATTGCCCGCCAGGATGCCGCGCGATTCTCATTCCTGTTGTCCGTTCCGGCGATATTGCTCGCAACGCTTTACGAGGGAGTGAAACTCATCACGGGCGAGCAGGTTGTCGCGTGGGATACTCTGGCAACTGCGGCACTGGTATCGGCGATCGTTGCCTATATCAGCATCGAGTTTTTTATGCGGGTGGTGAGCACTGTGGGCTTGATGCCCTTTGCGATCTATCGGCTGTTGCTTGCGGGCGTCATTGTTTATGTCGTCATCTAGATGGACAGTATTCGCGTTTCTGGCGCTCCTTTAGGGGCAGGTGCCGGCGGATAGCCATGTGCTGGGGATCGGGGTCGGGGCAGATTCCGCGGATGGCCGTGCGTTGACGCTATTTCGTGTTTTTGGTCTGACCGAAAATGCCTAGTGGTGCGTACTGGCGACCGGGACCGAGATGCCGGCTGTCACTGGCTT
>CAZWEW010000084.1:0-9213 GCA_964633055.1 uncultured Woeseia sp.
CACCGAGGAAGTACTGGGCGTGGTAGAGACGAAGAACGATGGTCACCACGACGACATCTGGGTAACCGCATTGATGATGGTGACCGACCCGTCGTCGGTACGTTATGAAGAACGTCTGGATGCCGATCTGGCATCGATCAACGGCGTGGATATTTCTGATCTCGAGGAGACGGTCGAACTCGGACGAAAAATGGCCGCGTTCAGGGCAAGGCACACGGCTGAAGCGATCCGGCAGCGCATTCGGGACTAGCCAAACCTCGGATACGGTTACCTTTTCGACCCGTGAAGTCAGGCGTGTTGTTTAGCTAGCAACTCACACAATTGTGATTGTTGATTGCGCCGTAACTCTCGAGCAAGACGATTGTCTCCGGGTATGGTGGAATTCGCTGGTAAGGGCTGTTTGCCATGTCGACCGTCGTCTCGCCTTTGCGGCTGATGACCATCACGTCGGCACCCTTGTCGATCAGGTATTGCACCGCTTCCGTATCGCCGCGCGACGCCGCGTGATGGAGCGGTGTATAGGCATTTGCGTCACGCACGTTGACGTCGGCGCCACATTCCTCGACGAGGAAGCGAATAGCATCCATCCACGCCCCCGGCGCATGGATATGTGCGTTCGCCGCCCACGACTGTCCGTAGGCTGCGCCCGACACGACATGGATCGGCGAGATCATGGGTCCGCCGACCGCTACCGGCGGAATGCCCGACGGGTCTTCGTCCCGCTTCGGCTTGGTGGTAACTGGTGTAACCAGATCGCCGGTCGTCGTCTTCTTGGCGTCGCCTGCTGCGACCTCGGCTTCTGCTGGCGGCATCGGCCGGCGTCGACGTCTTTCGGGCAGCTTGATCGATGCAATGTGCGGATTAGCGCCATGCTCCTTCAGCATACGCATGGCATGGACATCTAGGGCATGGGCAGCTCGCCAGAACGGTGTGGCACCTTTGTAGTACAGTCCGGCGGATTGGTTTCCGATGACCGAAAACGTGTACTCGGAATACCAGAGATGCGTGTTCAACCTCTTATTTGGATCTGCGTCTTTGTCGAGTAACGCTCGCATCACGTCGTAGTGAGTGGCCTGTTGTTGTTGATGTGCCGTGGGGTGGGAATAGGACGATTTCGATCCCCATCGACGTTCAATGGTCGCAAACAACGGGGTCGTGCCCGCATCGCTGGCAATATTTGCGTCCGCGTCACGCCTGATCAGCTCGAGCGCGAGATCGAACTGCCCGTTAATGGTCGCCATCAGCAAAGGTGATGTGTGATCGCCGGCCGAGGCTTGGTTGATATCGGCGCCTCGATTGAGCAACAGCATGGCGGCTTCCTTGTGACCCTGCCGCACGGCGTGCAAAAGCGGTGTCAGTCCACCCCACTTGTTCACGCGCTGCCCATAGCTCGGCGGGCGAGGATTATCGGGATCCGTTTCTTGGTTATAGTCGTAGACGGGATTGCCATCTGCGTCGTAGGTTACTGCGTTGGCGCACTTGTTCTTAATCTTGTCTTCCCCGTCTCCCCCAGCGACGTAGTCGTCGCAACTCGGATCCGGTACGTTCGGCCATTTACGCTGAATTTCACGCGAGGCCTCGATAGCGGCCTGGACCTGGCTGGACTGTGGTTGCCAGTTGGGGCCGCCACCTTCCTTCTCTTTGAAATCAGCAAGGAACTCCGAAATACGTTGTTCAGCAGCCCGGTCGGCCTGTTCCATGATCGCTGTATCGCGGAAATCTGCGGTAACGGACGGATCGGCGCCGGGATCGAGGAGAATACGCAGCGCATCGACGCGATTGGACGAGGCAGCAAAAATCAATGGAGTCTGACCCCATTGTTTTTCGCGGGCCTCGACATTGGCGCCGCCTTTGACCAATGCGGCAACGGCACTGTCCTTTCCGGATGCGGCTGCAAGATGGATTGGCGTTGCCGCGGAGTTGGTTGTTGCCGCTTCGACGTTCGCGCCGGCTGCGATCAGTGCTTGCACGATGTCGGTGTGTCCCCTTCGGCTCGCAATATGCAGGGGGGTGTACTGCCCAATACGCGTACCCGCATCCACGTGACTGCCGGCGTAGATGAGCATGTCGGCCAGTTCCGCGTTGCCGGTTTCTGCCGCCCAGTGCAGGGCGGTCATCCCGTCGCCCTGGGCTTCGTTGGCGTCAGCACCTTCCCTGAGGAGCTTGCGAACTTCGTGGGTGTCGCCTCGCGAGGCGGCATCCACCAGCGGTTTCACGGCCGCGTGCGCACCTGCCAGCAACAGGATGAGGCAAAAACCGGTAATTGATTGAGCGGTAATCCGACTGTTCATCATGTCACTCCGGTTCAGATCGTTAGCTCGCCGTTGCTGTCGCCGAACGATTCCATTTCATGTCCGAGCCAGTTCAATGTCGTCAGCATTGCGTTCGCCATCGGTGTTCCGTCCGGGGCCTTTATGTGACTGCCGCCACGGTGATAGCCGTTCGCACCCCCGATAAACATCAATGGGCAGCGCCGATGGTTGTGCAGGTTTGAGTCTCCCATCGGCGATCCCCAGATGACGAGCGACTGGTCGAGAAGGCTACCGTCGCCATCAGTTGTCCCAGCAAGACGCTCGATAAAGTAGCTGAGCTGGCTTACGCGGTACTGGCAGATCTTGTTGAATTCCAGCACGCCGTCTTCCCGCCCGCCATGATGTGAGGCCGGGTGAAATGCGCGATCAGAACCGGATTCCGGAAACGTGCGGTTCGACGCGTCGCGCCCGGTCTTCAGTGACACGACACGCGTCATGTCATTCTGGAATGCAAGCACTTGTAGGTCGAACAGCAGTGTGATGTGCTCTGAATAGGAATCCGGGACACCGGTCGGCGCTCCGGGAAGTTCGCGCTTGACGCCGCCCGAGTTGCTGTTCTCGATCATCTGGATTCGCCGTTCGATCTCCCGGACATTGTCGAGGTAACGGTCGACTCGACGCCGGTCGGCAGCGCCGATCGAATGGTTCATCGATGAGATTTCTTCGGCCACCCAGTCGAGAATGCTGCTTTGCGTGCGTCGTCTTGCTGCACGTTCCGCCGCCGAGCCACCGGCGCCGAACAGAAGGTCGAACGCGGTTCGCGGATTTCGTATGGCTGGCAAGGGCTCCGATGGCGACTTCCAGCTGATGGAGTCGGTGTAGGAACAAGAGTAGTTGTAGTCACAACCACCGCCCTTGTCGGTCGGCTCGATGCACAGTTGCAGAGACGGCAGTAAATTGTCTCGCCCGAATCGGGACGCGTGCACCTGGTCGAGCGAAGTGCCGACGTGCAGATCGGATCCCTGCGTTTGTTTTGGATGCGATTGCGTCAGGAAGACCGCGGAAGAGCGAAAATGATCCCCACCGACTTCCGGCGGGGCGAAGGCCTCCGCCATTTTCACGTCTGTGTTACTGATGATCGTGAACTGATCGCGCCAGGGTTCGAGGCTTTTCAGTGCATTTGCAGTCAACAGTTCGTAGTCCCGACCCTCGGTGGACGGTGCAAAGAGGAACTTCGTCGCGCCCCATTCGTTACATCCGGGCAGCCCATGGACTTCCTCGATACAGACCAGCCGGGTCCGGCTGTCGCCCGGTTTTCCGAACGCCGGCGTCATCGCATCCAGCAGGGGCAGCGCAATCGCTGCGCCCCCTCCGCGGAGGAACGTTCTTCGGTCTATGGTCTTCTTCGTGACGAAATGCATTTCACACCTTTGTCAGGTCAAGCGTTATCGGGTAACGAGCTCAGTCCCCTCAGTCGGCACCATGGCGTCCTTCATGCGGAAAGCATCACTCAGGATGACGCCCATGATGAGAGACTGCATCGGGTAGTCATCCGCCGCTGCCCGCTGAACGATTTCGCGAACCGTCGGCATGTCGAAATACTCGATTCGACGTCCGATGGCGTAAGACATCAATTTGCTCGTGAATTCGCGAACGAGTGGTTCGGGCCGCTTTAGTAGCACGGACTTCAGGTCTGCCGGGGTTGAAATCTCGGTGCCGTCATAGAATGTACTTGCCGTATCTAGGGGCACGCCGAATTCGCGGATTCGCCATTTGCCCGTGACATCGAAGTTATCGAGCGCCAGCCCGATGGGATCCATGACCTTGTGGCAGGCGTCACAGATCGGGTCCGCACGGTGCATTTCCATGCGGCGTCGCGTCGTCAGAATTTCGCCCTCGGCAACACCTTCGGTTTCCTCCAGGTCCGGCACGCCTGGCGGAGGCGGAGGCGGAGGCGTGCCGAGCAGTACCTCCATCACCCACTTGCCACGCAGTACGGGGGATGTGCGATTACCGAGGGAGGTTTGAACAAGGATGCTGCCGTGCCCGAGAATACCGTTGCGCTGGTCGTCCTGATACTCGACCCTGCGGAACTCGTCGCCGAGCACGCCGGGAATGCCATCGTGTGTGGCGAGCCGCTCGTTGATGACGCTGTGGTCGGCGCCGTGGGGGTCGAGGAAGCTCCTGTTTTCCCGAACCAGGGAGTCGAAGAAGGTCTGCGTCTCGGTGCGCATCGCCTCCATTAACTGGTAGTGATAGTTCGGAAACCAGAAGGCATCCGGTTGAACCTTGTCGAGATCCTGAAGCCGCAGCCACAGTGAAGCGAAACGCGTTGCCAGTGCTCTGGAGCGCGGGTCGGTGAGCATCCTCTCCGCCTGGGCACGCAGGGTGCGTGTGCGCCCGAGTCGACCTGACTCCGCGAGCGCCAAAAGTTCCGAGTCCGGATTGGCGCCCCATAGGAAAAACGACAGTCGGCGCGCCAGGTCCGTATCCGCGAGTCGGTATCGCTCGCCGGGATTGCTGCGCGCCGGTTCAGCTTCCATACGGAACAGGAAGTGCGGGCTCGCCAGGATGGCCTCCAGTGCTGTACGCACGCCGGTTTCGAAACTGCCTTCTTCCGCGCCGAGCACATAGAACCGCATCAGGTCGTTGACGTCGTCCCCGGAGGGCTTGCGACCGTAAGCTTTGGTTGCCAGCGATTCGATGATCGATTCGGCACAGGGCGCCGCCTCATCACGTGATGTTGGACGGCAGGTGAAAATTCGTTCGCGGGTTGATGTTTCGGAGACACCGACAGGGTCGTATGGCCCCTCCACCGTCAATCGCGTGATGTGCGGTGGCGACGTCGTGCCATAGCTCGTCTCAGTGCCGGTTAGGGACCAGTCGTGCGGACGAATCAGGTCTTCGTACGGACCGTCCATCTGGCGAATGAAAGCAGCCGTCAGCCGGTGCTGGCCGGCCTTGACGAAGACTGGATCGGTCTCGATCGGGAAACCCTTGCGGCCCTGAAAGTCAATGCGGCCCCCGTAACGGAGCAGAGCGACGCGCTCGCCGTCGATGGCGATGTCAATGTCGTGAAACCGCTCGCCCCAACCCGAAATAAAGCCCATTGAGAAGTGGTAATTGCCATCAGCTGGGAAGGAATGCAGTACGCTGATACCACCGCGTGTGCCGTACGGTGCTCCCTCCAGTCGCTCCCATTCGTGTTGCGAGAGCGATGAGGGATTCGAATAGGTTCTTGCAGTCGCCGGCGCGTCGTCCTGACCGACGGCCCGGCGAGCGATGTCGCTGGCGGCAGTCAGGTAGGCGACCATCAAGGTTGTCGACATGCCCTGGACGTCGGCGATATTGTCGAAACTCTCGCTGATCTGGTCCTCGGGGAGCCACTCGGCAGGGTCCACGGCGAGCCCGAGCAGATCGTCGATCAGCTGGGTATATTCCGCACGATTGACACGCTGAAACGGTCGGTTGCCCACTCGATCTGTGCGGGCAGCAGCCCTGTCTAGGTTGGTCTCCAGCGTGCGAACGAGGAGGTCGATTGCTGCCTGGTCACGTGGCATCTCGCGCGGCGGCATCTGTCCTGAATTCAGCTTTCGGATCATCTTCTCCGCCACGATGGGATCGAGTCCCGGCGCATTTGCGTCGAATCCCTGGAGATTCAGGCCGGCTTGCAGCGTGTACTGGTTGTGGCAGGCAATGCACGTTGTTTGGACGAGGTGATTAGGGTCCTGCGCAAACGCCGACACGCCCGTGCCGAGCGCGAGGATCGGTACCAGCGCGCGGCACCGATGCAGCAGAAATTGATTGGACAGCCGTCGCACGGTTGTTTTTACTCGGTTTGCTCACCGTAACCCACTATCTTACCGCCAATATCCGCCAAATTCTGTCAAAAATCCGGCTGTGTTGCGGTACTCGTTGGTTTTCGACGACAATGTTTTCTGCCATGCATCGCAAGTACCGAATCATTTTCAGCGCGTTGGTCACCGGTTTTATCGGTCCTGCACCGGCAAATGCGCAGGGCTCTGCTCTGCCGGCTGACTTGGTATTGACCAATGGCATCGTTTTCACGGTCGACGATGAACGGCCATGGGCAGAAGCTGTCGCGGTCAATGACGGGGTTATTTCCTTCGTTGGCGACGCTGAGGGCGTTCTGGACATGGTGGGCCCCGGGACGGAAATTGTGAACCTGGATGGTCGACTCCTACTGCCGGGGTTTCAGGACGCGCACGTTCATCCGCTCGAGGGGAATGTGCCGTTCGTCAATTGTGACCTTCTGCAAATATCGTCAGAGGATCCGGATCCGGAGAACTGGATCGAGCACATCAGGTCCTGCGGAGAATCCGAAAGTATCCACGGCTGGGTTCTGGGCTGGGGACATAGCAGTCGCCAGCTAAGGTCTCTGGATCGTATGCCACGCCAAGTGCTGGACGAAGCTTTGCCGGAGACCCCGGCGGCTTTTATGGAGCGGTCGTCGCATTCGATATGGGTCAACACCAGGGGGCTCGAGGTTGCCGGTATTACACGCCATACAAAGCACCCGACCGGTGGCAAGATCTTCAAGGACCCGGTTTCCGGAGAACCGACCGGCATCGTCGCGGACAGTGCGGGTGACGAGTTGATGCACCGGATATTGGCGGGGACCCCCGAGTTACAGGAGGCTCGCTACGAAGCGCTGCTGATTGCTCAGGACATGCTGGCTCGAAACGGAATTACCTCTGCAGTCAATGCGCGTGTGTACTGGGATCGTGGCAATCTCGAGCCTTGGTTGCGCGCAGAAGAAGCGGGTACGCTCAAGTCACGGAGCATCCAGTCCCTGTGGGCT
This sequence comes from uncultured Woeseia sp., assembly GCA_964633055.1. GTDB lineage: Bacteria > Pseudomonadota > Gammaproteobacteria > Steroidobacterales > Woeseiaceae > SZUA-117. Next base: position 7,075 of record CAZWEW010000084.1, read on the forward strand.
TATCCGCACATGGATGATGACCAGCAGATCGAAACGCTAAAGTCGATGTACCGGAACGACAGGCATGCCCTGTTGCGTCTGTCACAAGTCAAATTTTATTCTGATGGCGTGACAAGCTTGAACTCGGCTGCAACGCTCGAACCTTACGGACTTCTTGTCCATCGATATGCTGACCCGACGGGCGGCAACTATTTCACTGAGGACCGGCTGGTCCGGTACATCACCGAACTGGAGCAGGTCGGGTTTGGCGTGATCATTCACGCAATCGGTGATCGTGCGGTTAGGGAGTCGCTGAACGCGTTCGAACGCGCCTGGCGAGTCAATATCGACTTACGAGGTAACCAGCTCCGTCACTACATTACACACGTCGGTTGGGTGCACCCGGACGATATTCCGCGATTTGCGGAATTGAACGTGCCGGCGGATACACAGATCAATTTCGAGTCCGACAATCGCCCTCCAGACGAAACAAAACGTTCAAGGGAATACGAGCAGCTGTTGGCCAACAATGTGTCTGACCTGAATGCATTGCCCGAGATCGTTCAGGCCGGGGCAAGCGTTGTATTTAGCAGTGACTGGGATGTCAGTACAGTGAATCCACTGGTCAGCATCCGCAATGCACATTCGCAGTTGGGTGGTGTGCTGGACATCCAGGAAATTGTTCCATTCGCAGTACGTGCCTATACGTTGAACGCCGCATGGGCGCTCGATCACGAAGAACTGACAGGTTCGATCGAGGTTGGAAAGTATGCCGATCTCGTCGTGCTCGATCGAAACATCTTTTCGGTTCCGCCCGAAGATATCGCGACAGCAAGGGTTCTTATGACGTACCTGGCCGGCAAGGCCGTTTACAGTTCGGAACAAGCGCCCTGACATCTCGCCAATCCCGACGCATTACCCGATAATGAGTGTCGGTGGACGAAAAGGAGACAGCATGTCTGTCGAAGAAAAAAGATCCGTCGGCGATTCATCTTTGGGCGACAGGTTTTTTGCCGGAAATCTCGTTGCCCGTATAGCAGTCGGAATCATACTCGGTGTCATCCTCGCGTGGGTGTGGCCCGAAGTGGCTACGTCGACGATGTTGCTTGGCAACCTGTTCGTCAATGCGCTCAAGGCCGTGGCGCCCGTGCTCGTCCTGGTCCTCGTTGCCTCGGCGCTCGCAAACCAGAAACCTGGGCATCACGCGCAACTAAGACCCATTGTGATCCTCTACCTGATCGGGACATTGAGCGCGGCGTTTCTCGCCGTGCTGATGAGCACCTTATTTCCGACAACGCTGCTGTTAAGCATTTCTGACGTAGCAATGAATCCGCCGCAGGGCATCGGTGAGGTCCTGAACAACCTCCTTTTCAAAATTGTCGACAACCCGGTGAGTGCGGTGTTGAATGGAAACTTTATTGGCATACTGATGTGGGGCGTCGCTATCGGCCTGACGATGCGTCATGCGAACGAGGCGTCGCGGACCATGCTGGCCGATTTGTCGCACGCAATTACGATGATCGTCCGGGTTGTCATTCGGCTTGCGCCCGTCGGAATTTTTGGCCTCGTCGCTGGCAATCTCGCAGAGTTTGGGTTTTCTGCCTTACAGGGTTATGCCCGCATTCTCACCGTGCTGCTGAGTTCGATGCTGATCATGGCCCTGGTTATCAATCCCGTTATCGTTTACGTGAAGACGCGCAAGAATCCGTACCCGATTGTGCTGACGGCGCTTCGAGAAAGTGGCATCACGGCGTTCTTTACACGCAGCTCGGCGGCAAATATCCCGGTCAACATGGCGCTCTGCGAACGCCTGAAACTGGATGAGAATACCTACGCCGTTTCGATTCCACTGGGCGCGACGATCAATATGGGTGGTGCAGCGATTACGATCACAACTCTGACGCTGGCAGCGACTTACACGCTGGGTATTGAAGTTGATATTGCGACGGCTTTGCTGCTGTCTGTCGTGGCGGCTTTGTCGGCTTGTGGTGCATCCGGTGTCGCGGGCGGTTCACTCTTGTTGATCCCGCTGGCCTGCGGCCTGTTTGGCATTCCGAACGATGTTGCGATGCAGGTCGTCGCCGTCGGTTTCGTGATCAGCATACTGCAGGATTCGGCGGAGACGGCACTCAACAGCTCGACCGACGTCGTGTTTACCGG
>CAZWEW010000085.1:0-9213 GCA_964633055.1 uncultured Woeseia sp.
GATGTCGCACCCTACTCCGCGGGACCTATTGTCGTCACCTTCGACCTTGCGGGCTTTACCGAAGTGCTTGATTCGCTCAGGGCTGACTGCCAGTAGGGCAAATCGAAAGGCTAGTCTGCGTCGTCCGTGACGCCCAACCGTTCATGCATGATCGGGCTGGTCGTGGTGTACTGCACGTGTACCTTCCTATCAGGTTCAAGCCGCTGCTTAATGGCGAATGCAGCCAGGGCCGCTTCATGGAAGCCGCAAAGGATCAATTTCTTTTTGCCCGGGTAGAAATTGATGTCGCCAACAGCGTAAATCCCGGATTCAGACGTCTCGAATTTCTCCGTGTCAACATTGATCGTCTTGCGGTTGATGTCGAGCCCCCAGTCCGCGATGGGCCCGAGCTTTGGTGCAAGCCCGAAAAACACCAGGGCATGATCCGCTTCGACTTCGATGGCGTCGCCCTCTTTAGGCTGAATGATTACGGAGTCAAGTCGTCCGTCCTCGCCCTTGAGTGCTGTCGCTTTCGCGCTCGTTATCTCGTCGATGACACCGTCAGCAACGAGCTTCTTCATCTTTGACACAGAATCAGGCATCGCACGATACTCATCACGGCGATGCACGAGCGTGATGCGTCTGGCCTTACCGGCGAGTTCGAGCAACCAGTCTAGCGCCGAATCGCCACCACCGAGGATTACCAGATTCCTGTCCTCAAACAGAGCGGGATCCCTGACACGGTAGTGCAGCGTTTGGTCAGTGAATTCAGTGGCATTCGGCAGGCGAATCGGCCGTGCCTGGAACGATCCGACACCGCCTGCAATAACCACGGCCTTGCAGCTAAATTCCTTGCCACCACTCGTAGCAAGGCGGAAAGTGTCGTCATCCTGACGTTCGACGACCTGGACTTCCTCGCCCAGGTGCATGCCGGCATCGAATGGCTCAATCTGCTTGAGCAGTACCTCGGTCAGTTCGTCACCCGTGCACACAGGGATCGCCGGGATGTCGTAGATCGGCTTGTCAGGATAAAGCTCCGTACACTGCCCACCAGGCTGCCGGATCGAGTCGACTACTTCGGCCTTTAAGCCAAGCAAACCCAGCTCGAACACTTGGAACAGACCGCATGGACCGGCTCCGACAATGACGACATCAGTCTTGATCACCTGGCAACTCCTAGCATCAGGGATAAGCATTGTCCTGACAATACCCGGATATCGCAACACGGCAAAAACCAGTACGGAGTCGCCGAAATAACAAAACACCCATTCGCTAAGCGCAGGTTTTGTACTCCAGCGCAGCTGAATCCACTTCGGGAAAGAACCGTGCAGGACAGGGGCTAAGGGACAGCCAGATTTCGACTTCGCTCTTCAATGCAACGCCGGGAAAGTCGACACCAAGCCCTTTCAGATCGTTTATCTGCTGGAAGTGCAGGTGAGGTGGCCAGTTGCCATTGGATGGCGGCGCGCCAACAGAAGCGATGCTTTCACCGGCTTCAACCACCTGTCCCACCGCGACCCGGTCAAGCGTGTCCAGAGACAGGTGCCCATAAAGTGTATGGAAACCCTCATGGCCTACGATGAGCATCGGCCCATAGTCCATCTCACGATCATTATTGGCGACGAACTCGACAACGCCGTCGAGAGGAGCACGGACCAGAGTGCCCGCAGCGCAGAACAGGTCAATACCCATGTGAATCGTGCGCCTCTCGCTTGTATCGTTTGCGAAGTCTGGGCTTTTATAAAGCTCGCGCGGCTCGCCCCAGCGACCGAACGCAAAGCCGGTGCCGGCTTCCTGCATGCTGCGATCAATCAGTGCCGACAATTCATGCACGCTTAGTTCAGCGATCTGATGACCGAAAAGTCTGGCTCCACAACTGAAATCAAGGACGATCGCACGGCCGTCGGTCTCGACGATCGGCCAGGTCATTCTGCAGCGGCTCCATCGGTCCGGTATCTGGCAAACCAGGCCAGAATATTGTCGACCTTTGCGATCAGCCTCGATGGTCGACCGGCAATACCATGAGATGAGCCCGGCACACGAACCATGACCGTATCGACGCCTTTAAGTTTCAACGCCTGGTACAGCTGTTCAGTCTCCGAAATCGGCGTTCGGTAATCCTCCTCTCCCGTGATCAACATTGTCGGGGTCACCATGTTGCCAACCAGGGACAGGGGCGATCGCTGCCAGTAATGCTCGAATGCCTCCCAAGGCAAACCGGGAAACTGGTGGGCGATCTGTCCGATGTATGAATCGGCAGTGAGTGTCTTGCTAATCCAGTTGATGACCGGCTTCGCAACCGCTGCTGCCCGGAACCGATCGGTCAGTCCAATCGCATACGCGCTGGCAATGCCGCCTGCCGAACCGCCGGTAATGAACAGATTGTCGGAATCTGCGATGCCACGTTCGACCATTACGTCGACACCGGAGTCATGATCGGCAAAGTCATCCGGGCTTGAGTACTTCAAGTGCAGCAGCATGCCGAATTCCTCGCCATAACTACTGCTGCCACGATGATTGTCGTAAAACACGACGTAGCCCGCCGATGCCATCAACTGCATTTCCGCTGAAAAGTACGGGCCATAGGCGCTCGTCGGTCCACCGTGTATCTCCAGAATCATCGGGTAAGCCTTGCCTTCCTCGTAATCAGGAGGCGTGATGTACCAGCCCTGTATCGGCGTGCCATCGAGCGAAGATTCGTACTGGATCTCAGTAACCCGGCCCAACACCCGGTCACCGAGCAGATCTTCATTGAGTGTAGTCAGAACCTTTCCGCCCCGCCGGCCCGAGACGGCCAGGTCGGCAGGCCGATCCGTCCTGCCGAGCGTGTATGCGACCAGACCTCCTGCCGATACCGTGTAGCTTCCACTCAGGTACGGGCGGCCGAGCGACTCACTACCCAGTCCTTCCACGACATCCGTCATGTCACCATCAAGACCGACGTTTCCGACTTTGCGGACACCACGGTCGTCGTAGTGGAAAAACACGCGCCGGTCACCGGACCATTGAATACCCGAAACCGACCGATCGAGACCGCTCGTCAGCGCCCGATCGTCGCTGCCATCCAAGTTCATCATGTGCAGAACGCGCGTGTTGTAAATCACCATGTGATTCGCATTGGAGATATAGGCAATGTGCCTGCCATTAGGCGACACCACCGGTGAACTTTCACCACCCTGGCGATCAGTGATCCGCGTCAATGTGCCGTCGATCACCGACACCGAGAAAATATCGGACTCACCCGACTGCAGTTCCCAATCGTCGGTGCGGTTTGCGGAGAACAGGATGCTGTTGCCGTTGGGCGTCCATGACAACGGGCCTCCATGATTGAAGTTTCCACTCGTCAGTTGTCGGGGCGTGCCACCATCAGTCGGCACGACAAAAAGATGTTCGTATGCGGTCTCGAGGAATCCTCGACCATCCCAACGGTACCGGGCCTTGTCGATAACCGTCACCGGTTCCGACCATTTAGCACCCTCGGGTTTTGTGCGCGGTTTCGCAAGTGGCTCACCTTTCACCGGTACGCTCATGACGAATGCGAGCCAGCGGCCATCCGGCGACCAGGTCAGGCTAGATGGCGTTTTGCGCAGGTTACTGATGAGCGCCGTGAGACCTGTGTCCATCCAGCGAACGTACAGACCTTGGCCAGAGTCGGTAGCCTGAATGTAGGCGATACGGCCACTATCGGTGGACCATCTGGGCGACGATGCACTACGGGTGCCCGAGACCAGCGGCCGGTGCCCGCTGCCGTCCGGTTCGATGACCCAAAGATTGGATCTCGTGCTATCGGTCATGATGTCGTTCGATCGACGTTCGTAGACGATTTTCGAGCCATCCGGCGCGATGCGTGGATCGCTGGCGTACTCGAGTTCGAAGACATCTTCGGCCTTGAACCGCCTGACGTCATCTGCATACGAGGGAATCGAAAGGGTAACTGCCAGTATGGCGGGTAGCAGACTTTTCTTCATGGATACATCCTCAGATTCGATATTGTGCAATTTGTACTTCGGGTCCGTAATCAGCGTAGTCCCCGTCGGTTCGCTTACCACGGAATTCGGCCCAGTTAATGATTCGGTAACGCGCGGGATGCTCTGGCGACACGACACTCGGTAAGGGACTGACCTTCGCATCACCCCTGGGGTTGAAGAAAAAGGGAATACTGAAGCGGTCACGATCGTCCATGGCCAGTACGCGATGGACGGCGGCTCGGTAAATGTCATTGGACCAGACCTGCATCATGTCACCGGTATTGACAACGAATGCGCCCGGCAGAGGGTCGACGTTGTACCAGTACCCGCCTTTGAAAACCTGCAGCCCGCCGACTTCGTCCTGCAGTAGTATTGTAAGGGCACCCGCATCGGTGTGGTGATGAACGCCGAGGTCCGCAATCGGCAGGTGTTCCATACTGGTATCGGCGAGCGGGTCGTCGACCGGGTAGTAATTCAGGCGAACGAACCCGGTATGGTCATCTCCAAAGTCCGCCTGCATAAACTCGGCAGGAAGATCCAGCCCCACACAAAACCCACGCAGCAGCGCCAGACTCAGACCAGTAACGGCATCTCTGTACGTACACATCGTCTGCCGAAAGTGGGGGTCCGAGGACGGCCAACGGTTTTCCGACGCATAGATCGGGTCCCTGCCGCCCGTCGTGTAATCGAAGACTTCCTTCTTGTCGCGCTGGTTCTTCGTGAGTTCGTTGTTGTAATAACCCCAGGGGTTTTCCCGGGTCCGCATAACAGCCTCTTTCACCGGGGTCGGCTGGTCAAAAAAGTGCCGGGTATTTTGCCAGACAGCATCGATGAGCGACTGTGATACTCCGTGGTTGACCACCTGGAAAAAACCCCATTCCCGGCATGCCCGCGCGATAGCGTTTACTGCGTCTTTGGCTTCGGGGGCTTCGGCGTCACTGACAACAGTGGATACATCGATAACCGGTAACTGATCAAACAGATCGCCGGATTCGGCGATCGGATAGCAGTCAAGATCGTCTTTCAACTCAGCCATCGTTCTGTGACGCCCCCGGAGAACTCATCATTCATACCTCCGAACCCGTTCGTCACGGGCCAATTTCACTCACGCGACGGATAATCGTATGTCAAAACAGGTTCGAATGTCGTATGCCCGCAACGAGTCGCCAAATCTGTGTAACCACCGCATTCGGCATCCTGACCCAGCCAACGGAACTCGATGCCATTGCTAGTAAATGCCGGCATCCAGTCCGGCAGCCATTGTCATCGCAACCTCAGCGACCTGTTCGTCGAATTCGTCATCGAATTTTCCCCGCATAATCAGAGGCTTGCAGACATATTTCCACCGCAGTCCGGTGACAATTTTGCCAATGCTAGTTCGCGTTCCCCGCCCGTCTTCACCAGCGCGGATATATAGCGCGGCGGGCAATCCCGGCGTCGATGCCAGGCAGGGATAGTAGATACGTTCGAAGAAATCTTTGATGAGTCCAGCCATGTAACCAAAATTCTCGGTCGTGCCAATCAGGATCCCGTCGCACCACGCCACGTCGTCGGGCCCCGCTTCGCGGGGCGCCAGTGAACGAACCTCCAGATCCTCGAGATTCAGCGACTGTATAGCTGCGAGCGCCGAGTCCCGAAGGTGCCGTGTATTTACCGAGGGGCAGTGAGTGACAAAAAGTAGCCTCGCCATCGTTCTACACCTGCCGATTCACGAGGTATACGCCGGATGTCACCAGCACCAGCGCGGTAAGAAGTGACCGTGTTATGGGCTCGTCCAGTATTAACCAACCCGCAAGCACTCCGAATATCGGCGTAAAAAAGAGGAATGAGAATATCTTCGGCGCGGGATAGTGGCGAATCAGCCAGAACCAGATGAGATAGGTTATCGAAACAATCCAGACCGTCTGGTAGGTGATGCTCAAAACAGCGACCAACGATAACCGGATGATCCCGGGCTCACCGAGCGCCAGCGACGAGATCGGGAGTATGATCGATGAAACTGCCAGTTGGTAAAGCAATGTCCGGGTCGGGGATATTGTCGCAAGCGGCCCCGCCTTGACGACAATCGTCGCTGCACCCCAGAAAATCGCACCACCGAGCACCATTGCATCCCCGATCAGTAACTGCCACGACGAGAAGGTAAGGGATTCGCCAAATGCCACGATGATACCGAAGAAGGCGATGCCAAGGCCGGCAAATTGAAGCCGGTTGAGGCGTTCGTCCGGCACGAACCACTGACTGCCAATCGCGACGACGAACGGGGAACAAAAAAGAAAAACCACGGAGCGCGATGCATGTGTGAATTCGAGTCCCCAGTAAATCAGCACGAATTCGACGGAGAACAAGACGCCTGCGGCCACGCCCCACCAAAGTGTGCCATCCCTGACAAACAGTTGATCCCGACGTAGCAGCGCCCATACCGTCACAATCACGGTTGCGCCAATGGATCGTATCGCCGCTTGCATGACCGGGGAGACATCGACCAGTGCTACCTTTATCGCCACCTGCTGCATTCCCCAGCTAATGCAGAGTAAGAGCACCGAACCAATGGCCAGCGAATCGAGATGGTCTTGTCTGTTGGTCAAATCGGGTCGGTTGTTACGATATAAGCAGCGGCGCAGAGAATAGCATCTGCGCTTCCACGACTGAATCGGCGGCCTACGGTCAAACTTCGAGGGCCTCACGGACCGCACGATACGATTGCGCGATCGCCGAATTCGTATTCGACGCGGCACCGGCATCCGAATTAGCAATGGTAATCCTACCGTAGGGTTTGCGGCCTTTTACCCAGGGTTTGTCTTCTTCCGAGGCGTACTTCGGCTCCCATAGGAGTGATGGGCTATAGGAATATCCGTGCGGCCACCGATTGACCGTGATACCCGTGATATCGCGGTCTGCATCAAAGCCCGCTCCCGACAACGCCTGGTCGAGTTGATCCTTCACGTGATGCTCGAACGTCGAAAACGGCGTCTCCAGAAGGCGCCTGCGGCCGGCACGCCATTGTTCCGGGCCCTGGATGTCATCGAAGTACGGCACGTAGCACATGTGCAATACCATGGGTTCGTCGGGGGAAGCACCGAATTGATAATCACCCAGCGACACCGGGTAATCGAGTTCAACCTGCTTGTAAAAATCATTCGTGTAAAACACGAATTTGATACCGAGGTCCGCGAACCAGCGCCAGTTTGGCACCATCACCTTGGTATACGTCAACGGAACCTTGACGTTATAGGCAAGACCGGCGCGCTGCGCTTCCGGCAGCTCGGAACAGATATAAGGGATCGCACTGTTGTAACAGGCCATGATGCAATGTTTAGCGCGCACCGTATGTACGTCGCCGTGGTGTACATAGGTGACGTCGACGGCTGCTGAATTGCCCGGGTGCCGCGCGTTGACCACTGTACTGTTCAGGCGAATTCGGACATCAGCACCCTCCCGATCCAGTCTCGTATAATCGAGTCGTTCGGTCACACTGTCTTCCATCGTGCTGCCGGGGAGCGATCCCGGAATCAGCTGGCGCACCAGCAAGCGTGCGACTGTCGCATTACCATCAGGGAAGTGGAAGATGTACGGCTCACTGCCACGGCCGTTCCTGCGCTCGACGGTGTGCTGCAAACCCGGCATGCCACCGCCGTCACCGTAGCCGAGAATATAGATGGCCGGCACCTCGTCCATACCGACACACCAGTAGCTCATGCCCCAGCGCTGGTACATCTCCAGCACCTGTTCGTCCACCTTGACGTAGTCACGAAGGTAAGCTCGGTAGCTAATCTTGCTGAGCAGGTCGATTTTCTCCGCCCGGGTCATGCCCGGCAGGTAGTCGACCTTGTCGGTAAATGCCCGCACGAGATCAGCCTTCGCCTTGTCACTCATCGGCGTTTCCGCCGCGAAGTCGTCCCAGTCGCGGCTACCATATCCTCGGATCAGCTTGCGTTGACCGTAGGTTTTGCTGTCGTAGGCGATCGCATAATCCAGGTCGTCGTACAACGACTGGTCGTAGTAGTCGTAGAATCGCTCCACTTCAACGCCGATTTCTTTCAGCAATGAATTCGAAATGTCGGTGTACCCGGATGGCGTATCAATCGACTCGGTACCACCGTAACCAATCCGTGTCTCGCCGTTGATCTGCCATTCATTGCGCTTAGCGTGACCGCCAAAATCGTCATGATTATCGAAAATCAATATCCGAGCGCCTGGGTTCTCCTTTCGGAAAAAATAGGCCGCCGACAACCCACTGATACCCCCGCCCACGACAACGAGGTCAACCTCTTCCTCCGGTGTCCCGGGCGACCAGGTCGCACCAGAAACCCGTGCATGCATGGTTTCCCAAGAGCCGTCGTGACTGCCGCGCAAGCCGGACTTGGCGGGGGGATAGTAGTCTGCCCCCAGGTCAAATTTAGGCGCATCGGCGCCGAACACTTCGGTCCATGGGCTCAACAACGATGCGCCGATAGCGACCTGCGTACCATTCAGGAAATCGCGTCTCGTGACTTTATCTTTCATGGAAGCTCCCCCGGTAACTGCGACTCACTCTAATTGTCATTCCACCGAAAGCCAACTACGCTTGCCAGTGTTGATTCGGGGGAGTCATCTTGATGGCGGATTACAAACGAAACCCGCGGCGCGAACTGTTGAAGTCGATGGGAGCAGGTGCGCTGGCGGTATCGCTGGGCGCGTGTGCGCCGATGCCGACAGGCACGACAAGATTCGAGCGTCCGCATTCCAGAAAGGCCTGGGTAGCACCGCGAATCAGACGGGAAAACATTATTCGAGAAATCGTCGGGCATCGACCGTACCGACCATCCGGCTTTGTCGTACGAAGCGAGAAACTCGGCGACAAAGTCATCATTCACAATTATGGCCACGGCGGTTCGGGAATCACCCTGTCATGGGGCTCATCGGCGCTGGCTGTTCGCGAAACACTCGGACTGGCGCATCGAGAGGCCGCCGTGATCGGCGCCGGTGTCATGGGCCTGACCAGTGCCCGTTTACTGCAGGACGCTGGCTGGAAGGTAACCATCTATACCAGAGACATGCCCCGACACACGACATCAAATGTCGCCGGCGGTGAGTGGGGACCCGCCAGTGCGCATGATCCGGACGTATCATCCGACGCATTCAAATCTCAGCTCAGGTTTGCGGGTCGTATCGCACACCATGCCCATACTAACCTCGGCGGCGCCGACTACGGCATTCGCTGGATGGAACTATACCGACCGACGAACAAAACCGGACCGGATGAATTCGGCGGCATGTTCGAGGACCT
>CAZWEW010000086.1:0-9130 GCA_964633055.1 uncultured Woeseia sp.
GACCTACGATCATCTACCGTATCGAAGAAGATCGGATTGTTCGAAACAACGAAATACGTTATTTCGACCACCCGAAGTTCGGTGCCATTACGCGGATCTCGAGAGTCGAGGAGGAAGAGCATACCGAAGTAAACACGGACGGCGAAGCGTTCGGGGCCAACCTGATTCAATAGCCAGCCGATAACCTGATTCAGGCTCTCGTCAACCGATGTGTCGTCTTCACCGACGACCGGATTCCGACACATTTACCTGTCTCGGAAAAAGACACGCAGCACTTCCATAGCCTGCGTTTTTGCGATCTCCGTACCAGCTTCAAGGTCGTCATGTATCGGTTTGTCGCCGCGCCCGGCTGCATAGTTCACAATCAGCGAAAGACACGCGTAATCCATGCTCATTTCGCGGGCAAGAATGGCCTCGGGCATAGCAGTCATACCGATGAAATCTGCTCCATCGCGTTCGAGTCTGTCCACTTCAGCTGCCGTTTCAAGACGTGGACCCTGCGTGACTGCATAAGTGCCTCCGTCAAAGACGTCAACATCAGCTTCCCCTGCGGCATCGACAAGCCCGCGACGCAGCGCCTCACTAAACGGCGACGTGAAATCGACATGGTCGATAGTTTCCTTACCTTCATAAATGCTGTGATTTCGTCCCCAAGTGTAATCGATAAGTTGTGACGGAATGGCAATTCGACCCGGCTTAAGGCTCGGGTGGATAACCCCGACTGTATTCATTCCAATCACCGAATCGACCCCGAGAGAATGGAGTGCCTCCATATTGGCTCTGTAATTGATGCAGTGTGGGGGAATTAGCAGGTCATCACCGTGACGTGGCAAGAACATGACCGTTTGCTCATCATATTTCAGGGCGCGAATAGGCCCCGACGGACTGCCGAATTCCGTATCGACCATCTTGCCGCGCACATCATTGCTGAAATCACGAAATCCACTACCCGCAATAATGGCAAATTGCTTGCTGGAGTGACTCACCATCTTCATACGTCCAGTTTGAGGGGCGGAACATCCAGCCCGTGTTGCAACCGCTCGACCGACAATTGCCACTCGTCACTGGCCAGTAACGATTCACGAACCATCTGGCCGGTTCCGTGCAATCGTGCAAGCCTGACAAGCGACAATGGGTTCGAAAAATTCCGGAGGGCCTCCACGGTCGATCTGGCAACCGGACGATCGTTACACACGAGTACCATGTCGCATCCGGCGTCGAGCGCACGCCTGGCACGTTCCGGCATCGAACCGTAGGCCCGGGTTGCTTTCATGCTGAGATCATCGCAGAAAACAGCTCCGTCAAAGCCCAGCTGACCTCGAAGCTGGCTCTGAATCCAGTACGGAGAGAGGCTGGCAGGTATGTCATCCATTTCCGTGAACACGATGTGGGCCAGCATGATAGCTGCCACCTGACGCCTACCGATCAGTTTTTCGTAAGGCCGCATGTCGTCCATCGGCAACAACCGCACCATGACCAGGAAAGTGCTTAGCGACCGCCGCCATACCCCCTTCTCTCATTCCCCTTACATAAGCGCTGGCGAGATCAGCAACCACGTCCGGCTTCCGGTGAAACGCACGATCCCCGATGATCTCGCTGATGCCCCAGTCAAGATCGACACAGGGCGCAAATGCCAGATCGATACCCATGGCGCGTAACTCCGATGCTGCGACCCAGCCGGTCATCTTTGCCAGCGAGCGTGCTGTATCAGGGTCTGAATCGAACTGGCGCCCAATGCGACGCATGGATGGGATCAGCGTAAAGCCATCGCAAAATCGCTGCACGCGGCCGCCCTCGTGGTCAACAGCGACCAAGAGCGGTGGAATACGGACCGCCCGAATTGCTGCTACGAGGTCTGCAAGCTGGGCCGGCGACTCGTAATTCCGAGTAAACAATATGACTCCACCCACGGCCGGCTCACGCAACAGATCGCGATCAGCAGGTGTGAGAGCCAAGCCTTCCACGTCGAGCATGACGGGTCCCAATGCCATTCATAAAGATTAGCAAAAAACTACGTAAATACCTATTTTTACTCGCGTTTCTTGATTGCAGATATCAACTCGACATGATCTGTATGTGAAAACATGTCAATGAGGCTAACCGCCTCAAGTAGTTAGGACTGTTCGTACACCAGCGTCCCGGCATCCCGCGCCATTTCCGGCTCACGTCTTGACCCGCTCATCGAGAATCAGCCTTGTTGCCAAGCCGCAAGGAATTCGTCGAGATGTGGCTCGCCCATCGCCTGAAGCGTCTCGCGCACCAGATCGTACTCCCGATCCAGTCCCACCGGATCTAGGTTTCCACGCATTAACTGAAAGCGCAGGTAGACGAGATAGGTGTTCAATACGTCCGTTTCGCAATAGTTACGAATTTCGTCGATGCCCCCGTCCAGCCAGCATTGCCAGACCTTATCGCCACTCATCCCGAGTTTGCCCGGGAAACCAAGCATCAGCGCAATCTCCTCCAGCCTGGCGCGTGCGCGCGGCTGGAAACCGGACAGCACATCCATCAGGTCGAGATGCCGCCAGTGAAAACGACTCAGATAGTTGTTGTAGCGAAAATCACGATCGTCTTCCCCTGCTTCCCAGTATCGCGGAGCCTTAACGCCATGCCGCAACGCCCGATAATGAAGTACAGGGAGATCGAACCCGCCGCCGTTCCACGACACGAGTTCGGGTGTGTATTTGTCAATGCCGTCAAAGAAGCGGCTGATGATCTCCGCTTCATCGGCATCCCGATCCCCAAGTGTCCAGACACGGAACCCATCGCGGCTTCGAAACGCGACGGAGATAGCCACCACCCGGTGCAGGTGGAGCGGGAGGAAGTCGGAACCGGTCTTCTGTTGCCTGAGAAAACCCATCGCGGTACCGACGTCCTTATCGGACAGACCATCCAGCCCGAACAGTTGGCGCCCTGACTCAACATCAGGAACTGTCTCAATATCAAATGAAAAACAATGCATTAGCGTAACTTTCTAAATTTTTTATTCCTTACACATCACCACGGCAAAGGCCATTATCAGCCCAGCATCGTCCGTCAGGCTCACGTGGCCATCGCCGATGCCCAATTCGCCACAACGCGCCCTGCCCCGGTCCGACCAGATAATTTCAGGCCGACCCCAAGCATTGCTGATCGTCCCGACGTCCCTAATCCAGACGCCATGGGCAAAGCCGGTACCCATCGCCTTGACGGTGGCCTCTTTGGCCGCGAAACGCATAGCCAGGAAACGGACCGGCCACTTATTGCGGTCGAACTGCTCGACTTCCTCATCCATAAGGAGACGTTCAACAAAACGCTGACCGAAGCGGTCATAAGTCCGCTGCACCCGTGACAATTTCACAATATCGGTTCCAACGCCGTAAATCATGATCCTACCTCCCGGTCCGGGCGTCACACATGAGTCGCTTCATGTCGCTAACAGCAGTGTGAAAACCGTCGAAGACGGCACGCGCGACGATAGCATGACCAATATTCAGTTCGACGATCTCCGGAATAGCCGCGACAGACATGACGTTGTCGTAGTGTAGTCCGTGACCCGCATGCACGGTCAGGCCGATATCGGATGCATACATCGCAGCCTCAACAACTCTTCGCAATTCCGCTTTCTGCTCGCCACCTTCCGTATCAGCGTAAGTCCCCGTGTGCAATTCAACCACGGGCGCCCCGACCAATTTGGCCGCATCGAGTTGGGCCAAATCCGGATCAATAAACAGGGACACTCGAATACCGCACTCAGACAGTGATTCGCAAGCGGCACGTACTTTGTCGAGCTGACTCACGACATCGAGACCCCCTTCTGTCGTCAATTCCTCTCGTTTCTCGGGGACCAGACAACAGTCAGACGGGGCAAGCCCGGAGGCGATTTCAATCATCTCCGCAGTCACGGCCATCTCCAGGTTTATGTGCGTTTGCATGCGTTCAGCGAGTCTCTCCAAGTCGTGATCCTGGATGTGCCGACGATCCTCTCGCAAATGTACGGTAATACTGTCCGCGCCTGCCACTTCCGCCATCAGTGCTGCTTCAACCGGATCGGGGTAATCCGTCCCACGCGCCTCCCTCAGGGTTGCTACATGATCGACATTGACGCCGAGGTGCTGATCCTTCATACCGCCTACCTACCTTTTCAAACCGGCGCTTTGCCGTATATCGCGCAATACCTTGCGGCTCTGCAGTTCCCACCCATCGAGATGCCAGTCGATGACGCAGCGCAACAACCGTCCGGCTGCCTCGAGTACAGCAGGATTCGAAAAGTCGCCTCGGTCGATGGCTTGCAGAATCGCACCGGAAAACAGCATCGGCCCATCACGACTCTCGACGGCAACAGGACCCTGCTCCAGCCGATACTCGTACGTCATGTCCGGATCAAGCGCTTGACCACTCCCTGCATCATGGTCGAGATTCGGCGCATAACCAAGCAGCGCCAGAGTCTCCATTTCAAACCGTCGCAAAACCGGAGCGACCGCGATCGCTCCATTCAATGCGCCGATGGTTGATTCGTAGATAGCAAAAATCTCAGGCTGCGGGTCGTGCCGATGCACCAGCCTGAGCATCAGTTCATTCACGTAATACCCAGACATCAACGCTTCACCAGTCAGGGATACCGGAGCACCATTCATCTCGGCACCGGTCAGCGTGCCCATGTCCGTCCGGATGACCCATGACAGCCGGAGCGGCAGAAAGGGACGAAGAATTCCTTTCAGCCGGGATCGCCCTGTGCGGCTACCCCGGGCGACCACAGCCAACCTTCCATGATCTCGGGTCAACACATCGAGAATCCTGCTCGTATCCCTAAACGGCCGGTGGTGTAACACCCAAGCTGGCTCTTGCTGCACACGACAACTGGTCGTCATGGCATATCGAATCCCAGCTGCAATAGATCTTTCTCGCTGTCAGCCCAGTTGTCCTTAACCTTGACCCATAGTTCAAGATGAACAGGGCGCCCAAACCTCTCCTTCAATTCAAGTCTCGCAGAACGACCCGTTCGTTTCAGCTGACCTCCGCCCTTGCCTACCACAATGCCCTTCTGGCTGTCCTTTTCGACCCAGATGATCGCATGAACCACGACACCAAGTTCATCTTCCTCGAATCGCTCAATTTGAACGGTCAACCCGTAAGGAACCTCCTGCCGAAACGCCAGCATCAACTTCTCGCGAATGACTTCCGAGACGAGAAAATCCTGACTCCGGTCCGTGATCATGCTGCCAGGGAACAGTGGTTCCGACAGTGGCAGGTGCGCCAAAACGATGCGTTGCAGCGGTTCGACATCGTCTTTTCGACGTGCACAGATTGGAATGACCTCCGTAAACGCCCACCGTTCGGCCATCACCGACAATGCCTCGAGCAACTGCGATTTCGGATGGACTTTATCGACCTTGTTCAGTAATGCGATCACCGGGACGCAAACGTCCTCGAGACGTTCAAGAATGTCCTGATCCTCATCCGTCCAGTGACTGGCGTCCGTTACAAAGAAGATAAGGTCTGCATCCACGAGTGCATTAACAGCAGTGCGGTTCATCAGGCGATTCATCGCTTTCCCTGCCTTGCGATGTATCCCCGGCGTGTCGACATAAATCGCCTGGTGATTTTCCTGTGTATCGACACCAAGAATTCGATGGCGTGTCGTCTGAGGTTTGGGTGTGACAATGCTGACCTTCTGTCCCAGAAGGGTATTGATCAATGTCGACTTGCCGACATTGGGCCTACCAACGACCGCCACATACCCGCAACTAAAATTTGAATCAGTCAATGGTCTGATCGATGACATCAAGCATTGCCGCAGCAGCTTCCTGTTCTGCGTCTTGTCGCGTGGTGCCATTGCCATCTGTCCTTAGCTCCAGATCATCGATAGTGCAGCTGACCTTAAAGCGCTGTTTGTGAGCCTTTCCTATGACTTTCTCCACTGCATACACAGGTAATGCAAGGCCCCGCCCCTGGAGGAACTCCTGCAGACGCGACTTCGGATCGCGCAGTTCGCCCTCCTCGGCCAAGTTTGCCAGTCGGTCAGCATAGACGATATGGATGGTGTGTTTCGCGGCATCGAATCCGGAATCCAAGTAAACCGCCCCGAAAACGGCCTCAAGTGCATCAGCGAGGATGGACGAACGCCGGTGACCACCAGTTTTTCGCTCGCCCGGGCCGAGCGTCAAGTATTCACCAATCCCGAGTTTGACCGCAATTTCGCTAAGTGTCGTGTCTTTGACCAGGAGTGAGCGCAGACGGCTCAGGCGGCCTTCGCTCGCATTGGCGCCCTGAAAGAATACGACCTCCGAAATCACGAGTTGCAGCACCGCATCGCCGAGAAATTCCAGTCGCTCGTTGTTTGTTCCGGATGCGCTTCTATGCGTCAGGGCGCGGGCCAGTAACCCTTCGTCCCGGAACTCGTAGTCCAGCGTTCTCGCGACCCATGCAGCCGCAGTTTTTGTCGTCATTCGCCCAATTTGGTTTGGAGACAGTTCAAGGGCGACCGATTATAGTGTTTTTGAGCGCAGCCGGCAGATCGGGGAAAAGTCCAAGACCGAATTAACGACGAACGAGGACCTGCTTCTCAAAACGAACCGTCAAATATCGGAACCGATCATCACCCAACTCTGAGTGATCAATAAGGCTCTAAAAATTATTATTAATTTCTCAAATTAAATACAAGTCAAGCTCCGGACTCAGTGATCAGCGCCGCATTACTGAATCTTCGTGCCAATACGACCCCAATCCGGCAGTTCGATCCCGTCCATGTGCATCCAGATCCGGACGGCCTCACCGACGAGGTGCGTCTCCGGAATCCCGCCTATAAACCGGCTGTCCTGGCTATTGTCGCGGTTGTCTCCCATCATGAAATAGTACCCGTCGGGCACCTCATAGACGCGAACCCTCGATCTACCTCTGGCGTCCGACAGAATATCAACGCTGTGCCGAATAGCGTGTTCACGATCATCCAAATCTTCCCTGTAAAAGAAGCCCCGTACGTCAGTATCAATGTCCGGCCATTCAGATAGCGGTACCAAATCGCCGTTAATAGTCAGTCTCGAGTTGTCATACGAGATCACGTCCCCGGGTAGACCGACGACCCGCTTGATGTAGTTGGTACTCGGATTCGACGGCAGTCGAAAAACAACGACATCACCGCGTTCAGGTAACCCGGTTTCATAGAATTTTTTTTCTATGACTGGCCACCTGAGGCCATATGAGTATTTCTTGACGAAAATAAAGTCCCCATCCACCAGTGTCGGCATCATCGATCCTGAAGGAATTCGAAATGGTTCAAATACAAATGACCGGATCACAAGCACGAACAAAAGAACCGGAAAAAAAGACCGGGAGTATTCAACTACCGTGTCGACCAGCGAATACCTACGGCCACCGGCCGCCAGTTTTTTCTCATAAACTAAACGATTTAGCAGCACGACGACGCCGGTCAGCGCTGTCAGGCTTGTCAAGATCAATGCGAGATTTATGCTCAATTCAACAGTCTCTTATTTGTTCACTTTCAACACCGCAAGAAACGCCTCCTGAGGAATTTCTACAGAACCGATTTGTTTCATGCGTTTCTTGCCGGCCTTTTGCTTCTCCAGCAGTTTGCGCTTCCTCGAGACATCGCCACCGTAGCATTTCGCCGTCACATTCTTGCGAAGTGCCTTCACAGTGCTGCGCGCAATGATCTTTCCTCCAATTGCCGCCTGGATGGCCACATCAAACATCTGCCTGGGAATGAGCTCTCTCATTCTATCGACCAGTTCCCGGCCCCGTGAATTGGCATTGGCACGATGCACAATGATTGACAGTGCGTCAACGCGCTCCTTGTTAATCAGGACATCCAGCCTGACCAAGGGTGCCGCTTCGAAACGCTCAAAGTAATAGTCGAAAGAGGCAAATCCGCGACTGACGGACTTCAATCTATCAAAGAAATCGAGGACGACCTCAGACAGTGGCAGGTCGTATTCCAGCGACACTTGGCCACCAAGATAGCGCATCTGCTTCTGAACACCCCGTTTCTCGATGCATAATTTCATGACTGCACCAACATGTTTTTCCGGCACCAGAATACTGGCGGCGATGATCGGCTCACGAAGCTCAGCAATTTCGTTCACCGGCGGCAACAGAGAAGGATTGTCGACGAAGTTGACATCGCCATCGGCCACTTTAACTTCGAATATTACGGTCGGCGCGGTCGTGATCAGGTCGAGATCGTATTCACGTTCCAAGCGTTCCTGAACGATTTCCATATGCAGCATACCGAGGAATCCGCATCGAAAACCGAATCCGAGCGCCGCTGATGTCTCGGGTTCAAAATGTAACGCCGCATCATTCAGCCGAAGCTTCTGCAATGCTTCGCGAAAATTCTCGTAGTCATCCGATCGAATTGGAAACAATCCCGCAAAGACCCGCGGCTGGATCTGTTTGAGCCCGGGCAATGGTGCATCGCAGGGCGATGAGGACAGCGTGAGTGTGTCACCAACCGGTGCACCGAAAATATCCTTGATACCGGCAATTACGAAACCCACCTCACCAGTCGACAGTCCTGCACGATCTTCCATTTTCGGAGTAAACGAGCCTACCCGGTCCGCGTTATAGGATCGACCGGTGGACATCACGGTAATTTTCTTTCCTTTTTCCAAGGTCCCGTTGACGATTCGTACGAGTGACACCACACCAACGTAGTTATCGAACCATGAATCGATAATCAATGCCTGTAATGGATCATCGGGGTTTCCCTCGGGAGGCGGTATGGCATTGACGAGTGTTTCGAGAAGTCCGGGTATCCCTTCTCCTGTCTTTGCACTCACAGCCACAGCATCAGAAGCATCGATACCGATGATCTCTTCGATCTCCGTAATGACTTTTTCGGGCTCCGCAGCCGACAGATCGATTTTGTTCAGAACCGGCAGGACTTCCAGTCCTTGGTCGATGGCGGTAATGCAATTCGCCACGCTCTGTGCTTCCACGCCCTGCGCCGCATCAACGACGAGCAATGCACCCTCGCAGGCTGCTAGCGACCGGGAAACCTCATACGAAAAATCGACGTGGCCCGGTGTGTCGATGAAATTCAGCTGATATTTACAGCCATCAGGTGAAACATAGTCCAGCGACACGCTCTGAGCCTTGATCGTGATTCCCCGTTCCCGCTCAAGATCCATGG
>CAZWEW010000087.1:0-9012 GCA_964633055.1 uncultured Woeseia sp.
CTGATTTCTCGAACGCCAGGGTGCTGGTTGTCGGTGACGTGATGCTGGATCGGTACCTGTTCGGCGGAACCAGCCGAATATCGCCGGAAGCGCCCGTGCCCGTCGTTCACGTGCAGCAGAATGAGGGCCGCGCAGGTGGTGCTGCAAACGTCGCGGCGAATCTCGCGCATCTCGGGGTACACACATCTCTGCTCGGAATGGTTGGCAACGATGATGAAGCGGCCGCACTTCAATCGGCGATCGAGGGGCAGGGTGTTGACTGTGAACTTACGGCGGTTGAGGGCTGGCCGACGATAACGAAGATGCGCATCCTGAGTCGCGGTCAGCAGTTGATTCGAATCGATCGGGAAGCACCCGTTCCTAGTGGTACCGAGGCTCTCCTTAAGGGTCTCGAAGCGCGGCTCGGCGACACCGATGTAGTCGTCTTGTCCGACTACGGCAAAGGCAGCCTTCGCGATGTCTCGGCAATGATCATCGCCTGCAATGCCAAGAATGTACCGGTCTTCGTTGATCCCAAAGGCGCAGACTTCGACAAGTATCGGGACGCGACTGTGATCACACCCAATCAGGCCGAGTTCGACTTCGTTGCAGGCGTCCCGGTCGACGATGAGGATATGGTTTCACGCGCGTCTGAAATGATGATGAGTCTCGGCTTGTCGGGGCTACTCGTCACCCGTAGCAAGAAAGGCATGTTACTCGTCGAGGGTAAAGGCGAGCCGAAATTCCTCCCGGCCAGGGCGCGTGAGGTTTATGATGTGACCGGCGCCGGCGACACGGTTATTGCCGCGTTTGCAGCTTCGGTCGCAGCCGGTTCGAACTTTGGTGAGGCTGCCGCGCTCGCGAATCTTGCCGCTGGCCTCGCCGTCGGGAAGATTGGTGTCGCGGCTGTCACGCCGTCGGAACTCAGTGTTGCCCTGCATCGACTCGGACAGGGTGGTCGCGGGCTCGTGTCAGAGGAAGAATTGTTGCCGCTGATCGGTGAGGTGCGGGACCGGGGTGAGCGTGTCATCATGACCAACGGGTGCTTTGATGTATTGCACGCCGGCCATGTCGCGTATCTCGAGGAAGCAAAGAGTCTCGGCGATCGCCTCATAGTGGCTATCAACGACGATGATTCTGTGCGTCGCCTAAAGGGCGAGTCGCGGCCTGTCAATCGACTGGAAGACCGGATGCTCGTCTTGGCCGGACTGGCCTCTGTGGACTGGGTGGTGTCTTTCACTGAGGATACGCCCGAACGTCTGATTGCCGCGGTTCTGCCCGATGTGCTCGTGAAAGGAGGCGATTACAAGGTGGAAGAGATCGCAGGTGCTAGGGATGTGCTGGATCATGGCGGCGATGTACGGATTCTCCCTTTTTGTGAAGGTCATTCGTCCAGCAGGATCATCGAAAAACTTGGTGATTGAGGTATTTCCAAATTCGCTGTCGGTCCGGTCGCAGACATGAGAGTCGCGTACCAGGCCCTCACCTACCTACTGATGCCCGTTTATGCTGGGTACTGGTTTGTCCGGGGGATCTCCAACCGAGCGTACTGGGAATGCTTCGGACAGCGTTTCGGAAAAGGCTACCCAGATCTCTCAGCCGGCTGCATTTGGCTGCACGCCGTCTCCGTCGGAGAAGTTCAGGCAGCGGTGCCACTGATCAAGGCGTTGTTCAAGAGATACCCGCATCTCCGGATTCTTGTCACTACGGTCACGCCGACGGGCGCGGAACGTGTCCGCCTGTTGTTTGGCGACTCAGTCGAACATTGCTACATCCCGTTCGAAACGCCAAACGCAGTAAAGAAATTCTTCAAGGCCGTAAATCCTCGGATAGCCCTAATCATGGAGACCGAGATTTGGCCGAATCTCTACCACGAATGCGGCCAGCGCAAGATTCCGCTTGTCCTCGTTAGCGCCAGAATCTCACCGAAGTCGGTCGACAACTACAGGAAGTTCCTGCCGTTATTTCGTGAAACGTTGTCGCACGGGATAATTATTGCCGCGCAGTCCGAAATGGATGCGGATCGATTCAGGAAGCTCGGTGCGGCAGAGGAACGGACCTGGGTAACCGGCAACATCAAGTTCGATTTCGAGTTGCATGAAGGTCTCGAAAGGTGCGGCGATGAATTCCGACGCGATAATTTCGAAGGCCGACATGTCTGGGTCGCTGCGAGCACGCATGAGCACGAGGAGGAACAGGTCCTCCGAGCGCATAAAGTCCTATGCGAACGCTTTCCGGATTCGCTGCTGGTCCTGATCCCGCGTCACCCTGAGCGATTCTCTGTGGTACGACGTTTCCTCGAAAAGAGTGAGTTTCGATATATTTCACGTACGGACAGGATGCCATGCACGCCCGACATCGAGGTATTCCTCGGTGACACAATGGGCGAGGTACCCTTTTTCTATGCGGCGTGTAACGTCGCTTTTGTTGGAGGCACACTTGTGCCTGTCGGCGGCCATAACCTGCTCGAGCCCGCTGCCGTTGGTAAGCCCGTAATCACCGGTCCGTACCTCTACAACACGCAGGACATTGCCGATAAGTTTCAAAAGCATGGCGCGTCGATCACCGTGAACAATCCGGTGGAACTCGGCACCGCTGTCGAAAATCTGTTTGCCAATCCGGAGAGGGCGGCGGATATTGGCAACCGTGGCCGCCAGATCATACGACATAACCGCGGTGCGCTCGATCGTCTTTTACGACTTCTTGAGCCGTTGATCGATCGGGCTATCGGTTAGCCTGAGCCGCTTGCTCATCGGCAATCACTTCTTCCGGTGGGCGGCGTTCGACGAGATGCCTGTCAATTTCTTCGAGATCCTGCACACGCAGGCTGCCTGCCGCAAGTTTCAATCGCAGGACGTTGCCAATATACGTATACCGTGCCTGCTCGTAATTCGTGATTGCAATGTACAGGGACCTTTGGGAGTTCAGGACATCCACAATCGTCCGGGTACCGACCTCAAAGCCCGCTTCGGTGGCTTGAAGTGCCGTCCGGCTTGATTCGACCGCTTGTGCCAGTGCTTTCACGCGACTGATCTCGGACTCGATGCTCAAGAACGCATCCCGGGCCTGCCGTTCGGTTTCGCGCGAAACTCGCTGCAATTGCTCTCGACTTGCGCGGTGCAGGTAGACGGCTTCACGTACACGAGACGACGTACGGCCGCCCGCGAACAGCGGCAGGCGAAATTGAAGAAATACGGAATCATTCGTGCTGTCTGTGGGAAAGTTGGGATTGGCGACGGGTAGTCCTCCGACAGTGATCTTGCTGATGTCCGTGTCACTTGAATCATAGCTGGCAACAAGATCGAGCGTTGGGTAATGACCCGTCCGTCTTGATTTGATCTCGTCACGGGCGATCTCTTCATCGAACCGGCTTGAAACCAGCGCTAGGTTCTGGTCCATGGCCAGGTCGATCCAGTTCTCCGCAGTGGTCGGATTGGGTGAAACAAGAGGAAAATCTTTCTTGGGTGCCGCTAGCCGATGAATGTACTCGCCGGTTATTTCACGCAGGAACTCGCGGGAGGTTGCCAATTCGCGCTTTGCTTGGATTTCGGACGCCACCGCTTGGTCGTAGGCGGCTTGCGATTCCTGAACGCCGGTTATCGCGATTAGCCCCACCTCGAATCGTTGTTTTGCCTGCTCGAGTTGTCGGGCAATCGCAAGCCGATCGGCGTGGATTGACGTGAGGCGATCCTCGGCACCGAGTACCTCGAAATAGCGGGTAACGACACGCACAATCAAATTCTGTTGAGCGGCCTCAAAGTCGACCTCGGCCTTTGCGACTCGTTTCTCCGCCTGTTTGAGACCGATCCACTGGTCCCAGCGAAACACCGTTTGCCGTAGCTCGGCATTCCAGCCGAAAGTATCGAACTCCGATTCCGCTTCGAGTGACTGGAAACCAATGACGTCGCCCGTGTTCATGTTGATCTGCGGCTGCTGCTGCAAGCCTGACCTTGATCCTTGGCCGTAGTTGGCCCCGGCGTTGATTTGCGGGAACAGCAGTCCACGGGCCTGCGGAACGGCCTCGAGCGTGGCCATGCGGCGGGCTTCGGCTTCGTGAATGAGTGGGTCGCCTTGGAGCGCCTGCTGGTAGACCTCGGTAAGCGAGGCTGCCATCGCCTGGCTGGGCAGCCAAGCGGACACGAGAGAAATTACCAGATACACAAATTTGTTTAAGTTCTTCATCAGTCAGTTTCCGTTGGGTGGGTCGTCTTCCCGCAAGGTGTTATGGTTAACTATATCACTATGTCAGTTAAGATAATGAACGCAGTGGTTGCTTTCAATAAGATGCTTCTGACCCCTGTCCGGTTTCTTTCAGAACGAGAATGGCGGTCGCTCGCCCACCTCGACAAGCCGTGGAATATCAGTTTCGAAAAGGCTGGTCGAAGAAAGGTCCCCGGACTCGTCGTGGGAAATTAGGGTTGCGGTCATCACAGGCTTTTCGCCGATAACAATGAATAGGTGTCCACCCGGGCGTAACAGGTCTGCAAACCGCGCTTCGGATTCACGGATCGAAGCCGTTACGACGACGATATCAAAATCGCCAATCGGAAGTTCCCTGCTGGCATCCATCTGCTGCAATGTCACGTTGCTGGCACCATCGCCTTCGAGCCTCCGGCGAGCGCTGGCGACAAAATCCTGATACACGTCGATGCTGAAGACCTCCCTGGCGCATGCTGCTAGGCACCGCGTCAGGTACCCGGTGCCGGTGCCAATTTCGAGCACGGCGTCGTCCGCCTGCACATTGACCGCTTGAAGAATCCGGCCTTGCAGTGAGGGTCGCAACATGCACTGTCCGTGGCCAATGGGAATCTCGACATCCGCGTACGCGCAACGTGTGAACGCATCGGGCACATAAAGTTCGCGGGAAACTTGCGCAAACGTGGCCAAGATACCGTTGTCGAACACGTCCCAGGTCCTGACCTGCTGCTCAACCATTTGTCGACGGATGGAATCCGTGTACATCGTTCGTTTGCCTGTAAATTGCTAATTTAGATGTTACTGGTACAGGTACTATTGATGGATTGCGAATTGTGCTGAATCGCTGCAGCGTATCCCGGCTACTGGGATATTCTTCAAGGTGCACACGTTAAATACTCGGAAAACGCCGAAATCCTTCGTACGTCAGCCGCAAATTATCGTTATCAGCGAATCATTGCGAATGCTGAATAATAACAAATGGTTGTTGGCGAGAATATTTGAAGAACGGTCGAACAGAGACAGGCGCTGCATGACACCGATAGCCATCATGATTATTCCGTCGAAATCACGGCGACCCCTATCTAAACAAAGCCGCCGGGCCTGAGCCCGGTGGCTTTGTTTTCGTGTCTAAAGCGAAATCAGCCGAGTAGCGGCACCATCATGAGCGCCACGATGTTGATGATCTTGATCAACGGGTTAATGGCCGGTCCTGCGGTATCCTTGTACGGGTCACCGACGGTGTCACCAGTTACTGCGGCTTTATGGGCATCCGATCCCTTGCCACCCAAGTTTCCGTCCTCGATATATTTCTTGGCGTTATCCCAGGCGCCACCGCCTGCCGTCATCGAAATGGCGACAAACAGCCCGGTGACAATAGTACCGAGCAGCAGGCCACCGAGCGCAACCGGCCCGAGCAACAGGCCGACTACCAGCGGAACTCCGATCGGCAGCAGTGAGGGGATGATCATTTCCTTGATCGCAGCTTTCGTGAGCAGGTCGACGGTACGGCCGTAGTCTGGCTTGCCGGTGCCGTCCATGATGCCTTCGATCTCCTTAAACTGGCGGCGCACTTCATTCACGACCGAGCCAGCGGCTCGACCAACAGCTTCCATGGCCATTGAGCCGAAGAGGAAGGGCACCAGGCCACCGATGAACAGGCCAATAATGACCCGGTGGTCCGATAGGTCGAAGCTCACATTAATTCCTTCGCTCGCCAGTGCGTTCGTGTAATCTGCAAAAAGCACGAGCGCTGCGAGCCCGGCGGAACCGATCGCGTAACCTTTCGTGACAGCCTTTGTCGTATTGCCGACAGCATCGAGCTGGTCGGTTATGTTGCGAATCTCCGACGGCAGTTCCGCCATCTCAGCGATGCCGCCGGCGTTGTCGGTGATTGGGCCAAATGCGTCGAGCGCAACGATCACCCCAGTCATAGACAGCATCGTCGTCGCGGCAATGGCGATATTGTAGAGGCCGCCCAGCGTGTTGCCTTCCGGCGCGAGCGCAAACGTGCCCCAGATACTTGCGCAGACCGCAACGACGGGCCACGCCGTGGATTTCATCGAAACGCCGAGGCCGGCAATGATGTTGGTAGCGTCACCGGTCGTCGATGCTTCGGCGATCGTTTTCACAGGCTTGAAGTCAGTACCGGTGTAGTACTCGGTGATGACAACCATGGCTGCCGTCAGTGCGAGACCAATCAATGCCGAGTAGAAGATGCCCATGGCATTGCCGCTGTTGGCCATCATGATATTCGTAATCGGATAGAACGCAATCGCAGCGATGACGCCTGCAACGATGACTCCCTTGTAAAGGGCACCCATGATTTTGCCGCCATCCGACGTTTTCACGAAGAACGTGCCGATGATTGAGGCCACGATCGAAACGGCGCCAAGCACGAGTGGGTAGATAATTGCTTCCGCACCGAAGCTCGACGCAACGAGCGAGCCGAGCAACATTGTGGCGATGATCGTAACGGCATAGGTTTCAAACAGGTCGGCCGCCATGCCCGCGCAGTCACCGACATTGTCGCCGACATTGTCGGCAATTACAGCTGGGTTGCGGGGATCGTCTTCCGGGATGCCTGCCTCGACCTTGCCGACGAGGTCGGCGCCGACGTCTGCACCCTTGGTGAAGATGCCGCCACCAAGTCGCGCGAAAATGGAGATCAGCGAACCACCGAAGGCTAGGCCGACCAGTGCATGGATCGTGTCCTCCGTCGACATACCCATGCCCTCTAGAATGACGTAGTAGCCGGCAACGCCGAGTAGTCCCAGGCCGACGACCAAAAGTCCAGTAATGGCGCCACCGCGAAATGCAACGTTCAGGGCCGGGTTGACACCTTTCCGTGCGGCTTCAGCGGTGCGGACGTTGGCGCGTACGGATATGAACATTCCGATGTATCCGGCTAGCGCGGAGAAAATAGCGCCGATGGCAAAACCGATTGCCGTTGCCCAGTCCAGTACGATTCCCAATACGACGAACAGAACGATGCCGACGCGGCCGATCGTTGTGTACTGCCGGTTCATGTACGCGGCCGCACCTTCTTGGATAAACTGCGCAATCTCCTGCATCCGCTCGTTACCTGCGGGCTGTTTGAGGATCCATTGCGTGGAAATGAGGCCGTAAAGCACTGCCAGTGCGCCGGCGCCAATCGCCAGCCACAGTGCGAGTTCGTTACTCATCAGAGCGTCTCCCAATCATAAAAAACCCGGACGATTGGTTCGCCAGGGTCAAGGTAATCCGTTGTGTGAAATTTTTACGGTCGGTCTTATCTACTTTCGAAAATTCTTGCCCGAATTCACGTCAACCGACGCGCCTTTCAAGCTGGTCTCTCAGGGTTCCTTGGATGGGTCAAACCGATCCCCACCCGCAGGTGGCCGCGCATCATACCACAAATTTTGTCCGTAGCTTCTTCAACACAGGCACGTTTCGAAGTGTGACATAATTCGGTAAACCATTGATATATGGAGGATAATCCTCCCCCCGAATCAGGGGTTCCAGGTATCGGCGACCCGCCGCGGTTATGCCGAAACCATCTTTTGAAATATAGCGTCTGGGCACCATTTTTTCCTTGTTGGCGATGCGCGAGAGCGGCGCTTTGTCGATACGCCAGCGGTACGGTTTGTCAGACACCCGTTTGATCACTGGCATTACGGCAGTCTCACCCCGTACCGCCATTTTTACGGCAGCCTCGCCGACGGCGTAGGCCTGCTTTGCATCGGTGGCTGACGCAATGTGGCGGGCAGATCGTTGCAGATAGTCGGCGACGGCATAGTGGTACTTGAAACCCAGGCTGTCGCGGACCATCCCAGAAACCACCGGCGCCACGCCACCGAGTTGCGCATGACCGAACGCATCTGTCGTTCCGGCCTCGGCCAGGAACCTGCCGTTGGGCCAGGCGGCGCCTTCGCTGACGACGATGACACAATAACCATACGCCCTGACGCACTCACGCACTCGTTTCAGGAACGCGCCCTTACGGAAAGGAATTTCGGGAAAGAGGATGATATGTGGCGGTTCGCCTGGTGCGCCCGATCCGGCGAGACCACCTGCCGCCGCAATCCAGCCGGCGTGACGACCCATGACCTCGAGGACGAAAACCTTTGTTGACGTTTCAGCCATAGACAGCACATCCAGCGCAGCTTCTTTGGTCGAAATGGCGACGTATTTCGCTACGGAGCCAAAGCCCGGACAGTTGTCCGTCACGGGAAGGTCATTGTCGACCGTCTTCGGGATACCGAGGCATTGCACGGGGAATCCCATGCGCTTCGAGAATAGCGACACCTTGTGGGCCGTATCCATTGAGTCGTTGCCGCCGTTATAGAAGAAGTAACCGATGTTGTGCACCCTGAAGACCTCGATCAGTCGCTCATATTCAGCGCGATTTTCCTCGATGCCCTTGATCTTGTAGCGGG
Organism: uncultured Woeseia sp.; assembly: GCA_964633055.1. GTDB lineage: Bacteria > Pseudomonadota > Gammaproteobacteria > Steroidobacterales > Woeseiaceae > SZUA-117. The sequence goes on from CAZWEW010000087.1 coordinate 8,592, forward strand.
CCGAGCCGAAAGCGCCCCCCGGCGTGTGTCTGAGCGCTGCGATCGTCTTCGCCGTTTCCCGGTTCGTATCGATCATGTCCTCGGTCAACGCGCCGATGATCCCATTCCTGCCAGCGTAGACGTTAGCAATCGAGTCACGATGCTTCTGTGCGGTTTCGATGACGCCGCAGGCGGTTGCGTTAATCACTGCAGTGACACCGCCCGATTGGGCGTAGAAGGCATTCCGTTTAGCCATGGGCTCATTTTCCCGGGACTGGAGTCGGTGCAAAGCATAACGGAATCGGCACCTCCATTCACAGGTGAACCGTCGATTCGACGTTCGTTGACCCGCCATCCCTTTTCCTCTAGCTTAAGCCGCCTTCGATTACGTTGCCGGCTGGCGGAACGGAAAGATGCGAATCTTATTGTTAGGCGCACCGGG
>CAZWEW010000088.1:0-8887 GCA_964633055.1 uncultured Woeseia sp.
CTATCCCTTCGACGAGTTCAGGCGGGGTATCAATGATCTGCCGATACGTTACGCTGTAATCACCGACCTCGGGCTGGCTGGAAAAACCAAGAAAGGCTTTACGCCATTCGAGGTTTTGAAAGAAGAACCGAACTTCATCGTACGAGCCGGGGGCGTCGAAGCAGCCGCAGCCTATCTTGACAGGTTTCAGGCCCGCCATGACACCAAGCTGATGGGAAATTTCCACCCCTTTCGCTGGGTTGATCCCAATAAACCCCAGACACGCGCAATCTTCCTCGCCGGCAACAAGGGTGGCGAAGGCAGCGAGGGCGACTATTTCTACGGCTATGACTCTGACTATGGTATAGGCGGCTGGGCCCACATGGTCGGCATGGCCCGCTATGTTGCCGTCGCGCCACGTGACGTGTCGGTCAGCGGCTTGCGCAGCCAGGATTTCAAACCGTGAAGGACGATCGAAACATGATGACACGACGTAGCCTAATGCAGGCCACTACTGCGGTTGGCATCGGCATGCTTACTAGCCCACAGGTTCACGCCAATACACCGGAATCGCGAATGATCGCGAGGATTTGCTTTGATTCATACGGCACGCTGGCATTCCGCCAGGCGGTGCATTACGCGGGCGATGACGGCTTTGTTGCATCGTTGCCGCAACTACTGCATGCCAGGGTCAATGCTGACTACGACAACCTCATTTGGAACACCTGGTTTACGGCAAACTCCGAAGAAAACGTCGTCACGACCCCGCAGGGGAATCATGTCGTTGTCACCGTTCATGGCGGAGGGATATTCGCCAAGCCCTCTCGCATCGAGCGCGCCTTGCGCGCCGACCTGAGCCGCTACAACGTTCATGGTTTGACGGGACAGTATGCCGCCAAAATCACGGAATCAGAGGCATCCGAGCTATTACGTGGCAGGCTACTGGATGGTACGGAAATCCCGATCTATGATTTCGACGTGTTTCGTCAAGGCGTTTCAGACTTGCCGTTACGCTACGGTGTTGTGCTTGACTTCGAAAAGGCAAAAAAGTCCGAGACCGGCTACATCGATTTCGACGTTTTACAGAACGATCCGATCATGATCTGTCGCGCAGGTGGCATTGATGCGGCGGCGGCATATCTTGACAAAGCTAGGTGCCGTAATGGGACCAGCAAGATGAAGTTTGGGCATAGACACAACGGTATCAATCCGGATGAACCGCAGACGCGTTTGTTATCACTGGGTGGCAACAATGGCGGTATGGGCAGCGAGGGCTACGAGGGGCGGAGTTGGGATTATGGCGAGGACTGGGGTTTAAATGCCTCCGGGCCGGTAGACATGGGCCGTTACGCCGCCGTCGCGCCGGGAAAAGCAGCAACCGATCTGCAGTTTGTGGACTTCGAACTCTAGATCTATGACGTAATTCGGAATGCCGGGAATGAAATAGTTGCAGTGGCGTAGCATCGACTGATTGTCTTTCAATAAACCGCTGCGTGCAGTACCCAAAATCACGCAAAGCGTCGACTAAATCAGTCGACCCCCTGTTGCTAGATGGGAGCCCTTTGTCATTTGGCGCACCCGGAGAGATTCAAATTCTTAATCGCCTGGTTCGTAGTCAGGCACTCTGTCCAGCTAAGCTACAGGCTCATGATGCTATTCTTTCAATTGAATCTTTGTCGCGTTCGCCAGATATATTCCGTTAAAGAGCAATTGGAACGTGCCATGTGACTGGCCACGGAACAGGATTTCTGGCGTAAACATGTGTAAAGCACCCTCGCCAACCTTGGCGCTGGCTATTGCGGTGCCACCAAATAAATTTTCCTGACCCCAGGCCCAACCAGACCTTAACGCGTCGTCGTCGTCAAACCATCCTATTTGAGTGACGCCATACTTGTCCGCATCAGGCCGCAGGCGCAGGACCGGACTGGTACGCTGGAATGAAACGTCGCTGCGTTCACTTAATCCATAGGCAAGTGGATTCAAATTGTCCACGCGTACGTGGACAACAGAGCCCGGGATAAAAAATTCTTCTGCACTCAGCTGCTCACCTGAACCATTAACCAGGTGATTGGTCACCGGTAACCCCAAATTTTCTGCCAGAATTGTCGAGGTACCGATTGTCAGAACCGTGTTGCCATCCCTCAGATAGCCTTCCAGTTTCGGCACAGTCTTTTCGTTGGTGATGTAGCCTAGGTGATCGCGAAATTCCCGTGGTACGGAACTCGTTTCCGGTTGAGTATCACGTCCTCCCGACTCGAGATCCTCTGCCGGGATGGAGTCCGTGACGAAAACAAGTGCATCATATTTGTCATCTAGGTCGCCATTGTCGAGTTCCTGTGGAAATACCCGTTCGTAGGGAAACTCGAACTGCTCAAACAGCCAGCGCGTCCAGCCCGAGGGCATGGAACCTCCATAACGATCCCATAATCCAACGCGCACCGGTGCCAATTGGTGAGCGGAGACATTCGGGCGGGACGAGATACCATCCACGGAAACACCTAGGCTCGTGGCCATAGCGGACAATTCCTCGTCAACACCGGCGCTACCTGGAACATAGATCGTACCTACAGGGTAAGTCTGACCATTGGCTTCGATCGATTCATCAAGCCAGTAAACCTCGTAGCCACCTGCAAGCATTCGGTTTACGGCGATAACAGAATCGTTGATACGGTGATCAAGCAAGTAGCCATTAGCGCCAACCATGAATCGAACCTTGCCTGGCAGTGGTTCTGCAAAGCCTTCGACCTTTTCGAACGGACCATCAAATCCTTCCAGGATCCGATCAAACTCGACACCCATCTGGAAGGCCAGCGTATAGCCGGCACTATCGTAAGGAGGAACCGGCGGACCACCTTCGTAAAGAAACTCGTCCGGATGATCCTGCGGTTCGAACATATCCATGATATGGGCCCTAAATGCCTGACCCGTCATTACAGCAAACGAACCCGCCGGGTACGTCTTTCCCTCCACCGTGAAACTTTCTGTTGCCTGGTGAATGGTTATTCCATTTTTTATTAATGTATTCAGGAATTTAACTGCCGTTGGAAAGTCCTTCTGACCGGCCGAAAGAATAAAGCCACGTGGGTCTCGATTCTCCGGCGTGCGCATCATTTCAAGGTATGTCTTGGAGACGCCAGCTCCGCGCCGTCGGAACGTATGGGCAATCTGCTCTGCATCTTCACCCCCTGCTGCCCGGATTTTGTTTTCGATTTCCTCAACCGTTCGCGGTCTTACGGTCCAGTTGTCCCTGTTACCGGCTTCGATTGCATCCATCCCCATACGCCAGCGATTAAGCAGGAGGGTTTCACCATTTCGGGAGGCGTAGTCGATGAACGCTCGATTCAGCGTCAGGGAATATGCGATGGCATCGGCAAAATGCCACTCGCCTGGAATATGTGGCATCGCGAAATCGTTCATCGCAAGCTGGTTGTCGGGAAAAAATGCCAACTCCATTGGCGTTGGATGACCTTTCATCTCCGTCAGCATGCCTATCTGGTTGTGGAAATACCCGATCGTTCGAATGTTGCCATTGAAGTATTGAGAGTAGTTTGCGTAGTCACGTGCACCACTGCCTGGTTTGCCTTCCGCTACCAGCCGTTGATGCATCGCCGTGCCGACAGCCTGATTGCCCAATGTCACCAGTGGATGATAATTGAGATTCGGCGGGTCACGAAACGGCGGCACAAAAACAATAATGCCCGAGGGCCCGGTCTGGTGATGGTTGTACATAGCCTGGGGAAACCAGTCTCTGAACATGATTCGATTCATGTTTTCCGTTTCCGGCTGGTTCACCATGTAAGAATCACGATTGTTATCGTGCCCAATGTATTTCTGGTAGAGCCGTGGTATGTCGTTGTAGCTACGTTCTTCCAGATCTCGCTTGCGCATGTACCAATCAGACACGAGCTCCATACCATCCGGGTTCGCGTGAACTAGCAGGATAATGACGTCATCCAGAAACCGCATTGTTTCGTCATCGGTTGCGCTCGCGAGCATATAGATCGTCTGCGTCAACTGGTGTGCACCGAGTGTTTCGTTCGCATGCAGGCCGCCGTCGATCCAGACTACTGCCTTGCCCTCCTCTGCAAGCCCACGCGCTTCCAGCTCACTGACCCCTTCCGCGTGTGCAAGGCGAGTCGAAATAGATTTGTAGCGATCAAGGTTCGTATGATTTTCCGGCGAGGTAATGATGGTCATCCACTGAGTGCGACCTTCAGCCGTCTGCCCCATGGTTTCGAGTTTGACGCGCAACGACTCGTTTTCGAGTTTCTTGATATATGCCTCGAACTGCGTGTAATTGATCAGCCTGTAGTCATCGCCAATCTGGTGACCAAATTCTTCCATCGGGCTAGTTACATTTTCCTGCGCTTCCGACAGGTCTGATGAAGCCAAATACAGCAAACCTGCCAATAACAGCACCTTCATGAAATTCGCCATTCCTTACCTCTTTGGGTCATTTATTATGCTTTTTCCATTCTATCCGAATGTCGGCTCGTCGGGGCAAAACCACCTGAGGCCTCGTTGTTCACTGGATCCGATTCTCCCGCCAGGAAATCAGCAGGTTTGCTGAAATCATGGCAGCTGAGGCGATTGCAACATGTATATATTTGGGTGCGCCGGCTCAAAGCCAATGCGACGCCACGGAAGAATACTCGCAAAACCCTATTTGGTGTTCCATCCAAGGATTTTGAGTGATCTAATAGTGATGTCCATTTGCCACATCACAACTGGCTTTCGCGCGTAGTACACTTCTCCACCTCGGTCGGCGGAATTTACGCTCTACAATTGCTAACGGAGTATCGGGCCATGAATCATCGTCTCATCGCGGCCGCAGCGCTGCTGCTTTTAGTGTCAGCATTACCGACAAAAGCCCAGGACGCCTATGACGTTGTGATTCTGGGTGGCCGTGTGATGGATCCTGAGACGGGTCGTGACGAGATTGCCAACGTCGGAATTGCCGGCGGCCAGATTAGAGCGATTACCGTCGACGACATCACCGGCCGACAAATAATTGACGCTTCCGGACAGATCGTCGCTCCAGGCTTCATCGACATCCTCGCCAGCATGCGCCAGGAAAAAGATGCTCATGAATTCAAGATCGGCGATGGCGTCACCACGGTCCTCGGCATGCATGGAGGGCCCATTGATGTTGCAGGATACGCGAGGGACCATGCCGCCGTTGGCCCACTGGTGAATTACGCAGCTACTGTCAGTCATGCCGAACTCCGCGAAGCCGTCGGCGCAACGGACCGCTATCAACCGGCGACGGCGGAGCAGATCCTTGCGATGCGACCCTTGGCGGTGCAGGCGATTCGGGATGGTGCGGTGGGTATTGGCTTCGGGATCAACTACACACCTGGCGCGTCCTACGAAGAGGTGTTCGCTCTGTTCCAGGTGGCGGCTGCCGAGGGGGTTCCCTGCCACCTGCACGCACGCTACAAGGGTAATGTATTCCCGTTGACGATGAGTCTCGCCACAATGGAGGTGGTCTCAATGGCCGCCGCCACCGGCGCGCAGGCGCAGCTCGCGCACCTGATATCGTCGACGGTCGGTTCGGCACCACTGTCCATTGCGTTAATCGAAGGAGCGGCGAGCCGCGGTGTTGATGTCGGTTTTGATTTCCATGTCTGGACCCGTAACCAGACACGGCTGCAGTCCGCTCTGTTCGATGAGGGCTGGCAGGAACGTTTCGGCGGTGCCGACTATTCAGACATTTATGTCGCCGATACCCAGGAGCGCCTCACGGAAGAGAGGTTTTACGAGCTCAGGGCAGAGCCGGGGCCGCTAAGTATACAAACCCAGTTCATTCCCGAAGAGGAGATGATCATGGGCCTGAGGAGCCCGATGGGTATTGTAAGTTCGGATGGCGGCGGACTAGTTGACGGACGCGGGCACCCACGCAGTGTCGGAACCTTCGGCCGATTCCTCGGTCGGTTCGTTCGTGATCTCGAAGTTATCGACTGGATGGAAGGTATCCGCAAGATCACATTGCTTCCCGCAGAGCGACTCGAGCAGGCGGTTCCACGGATGGAACGGAAAGGACGACTGCAGATTGGTATGGATGCCGATGTGACGGTCTTCGACCCCGTCACTGTTAAAGAACGTGCGACTTACGCTGAACCTGCACAGATGAGTGAAGGGATCTCTTGGGTGATCGTCAATGGCAGCGTGGTTCTCGATGACGGCACAATTGTCGAAGGTGCGGAGCCCGGCGAGTGGCTTCGCCATCCACGACCTACGCCCTGACTCCATCCGTGATTGACCATCTTCTAAAGAACGAATTATTCCTGCGCTGGTTTCCTATCGTTGCCGGTGTAATCTTCGTTTCACTGTTCACTTCGCTCGGCCTCTGGCAGCTGGACCGCGCCTCCGAGAAGGTGGAAATGCGCGCCCTATTCGAGACTGATAAGGACTTTGTCGAGCCCAGTGACTACACCGCACTAACCCAGTTCGATCGCATCAAGGTGTCGGGGCGCTATCGTGACGATCGGCAAGTGTTGATTGATAACATCCCGCGAGAGGGTCATCTTGGCTACTACGTGATTACGCCGTTCGAGCCGTCGATGAGCAACGAGATACTACTCGTCAATCGGGGATGGCTACCTAAACCGGCCAGCCCCACGGACGACGAAGCGGACCTCACTGTCGACGGCAATTACCGCACGATTCGAGGCCTGACGGGCCACTTGCCACGCGTGGCAATCAGACCTGGCGAGGCGTTTGTCGAGCGCGACGCCTGGCCACGTCTGGGCTTTTACCCCAGCAACGAGGAAATTGCCGCCGAGATTGAACATGACATCATGCCGAACGTGCTACTTCTGACCCCGGAGGCGGAGAATGGGTTTGTTCGCCGTTGGGAACCTGAAACGAGCGGACCGATGACACATTACAGTTACGCTTTGCAATGGCTTGCATCAGCCGTCGCAGCCGCATGCATTGCCGGCCGGCAGGTGTACAAGAGATATTTCAGTGAACGCTCTGCAACCTAGGCGCGGCCGCCTGCAACTGGTCGCTCTCGCAGCCGTATTCCTCGGCCCACTCCTGCTTTCCTACTACATCTATCTGACTGGACAGATGACGCCCGTCGAGTTGTCTAATTACGGCGAATTGTTCGACCCGATCATAAGCATCCAGGACGAACTACCTGGTTCTGCGCTCCATTCTTCCACCAATGGCCGCTGGGTGTTGCTTTACACAGGCAGAGGAGAATGCGACGACTTGTGCCGAGAGTCGCTTTATCGCCTGCGACAGACCCAGGTCATGGTGGCCCGCGATATGGATCGCATTGTGCGGGTCTTCTTGCACGGTGATACCGCGCTCGATACAGCCTTTCTCCAAGAGGAGCACCCGAACCTGATAACCATCAATGACAAGGGTCTAAAGCATCTGCTAGAGGAAAAAAGACCAGATAACCTAATGGCTGGTGGCATCTACCTGATTGATCCTTACGCAAACCTCGTTATGTATTTCCCGCCGGGGCTCGCTCCGATGGATCTGGTGCATGATGTTAAACACCTGCTGAAACTGTCACGCATTGGATAACACCTTGCCTGTAGGCACCTTTGTATACCGATACAGATAACGATGAATTGATGGCCTCTCTTACTCAAACAAAACTATAATCTATCTTAATTACATGCGTTAGTATTTTGTTTTATAAGCCAAACAGTAGAATAAAAATCTTCCGAAGTAAACAAAAAAGCCTGTCGAAAACAGGCCTGTACACGTGTAGCGCCGGACTATATCTACAGGTACGCCTCGCCTAAATAGCCAGTCCTGGATATTTCGATATCATTCAGGACTCGCGGTTCATTTCCCAAGTGGAATAGATAGGCAGGCGGCGCGCCAAGATCACAACGACCATCAAGAAACCGGCGAGCAAGCCTAAGGCAACGGCTGCATCAATCCAGTGATCGAACGGCCGATCGTCAGGAGAGACGACCGGGACGATCATCAAGTACTTGTTGATCCATATACCGAGATTGATCCCGATTGCAATGATACTCATTGCCAGCACCGATCTCTTGACGATGGCGAACAGAAATGCGGCGAACGGAACGAAGAAACAACCAACAATCATAGTCCAGAAGAAGGGGCTGTAATGCCCGTACATCTGCCGCCAGACCGGTTCACTTTCATACGGCAGGTTACCGAACCAAATGACGAAAAACTGTGCCCAGAAAAAGTACAGCCATAACAGCGTGTAACCCGTGACCATCATGCCGAGACTTTTCAATTGGTGCGGACCGAAATGTTCGCCGCCATCGATTTTGCGCATCACGATAACCACGGCAATCATAGCGGCAGTGCCAGCAAATACGTTACCGAACCAGTAGTGGATCGGGAAAATTGTGCTGTGCCAATGCGGGATCAGCATCATCGCAAAATCCCATGAAATTAATGTATTACATAAGATAAATCCGGCCAGCATGATCGGCGAGAACAGATAAAGCTGACGTTCGACTTCGTCGTGATCGATAGCTTCGTCGGCGTCTGCCATATCGGGAAGCAGGCTTTTGCGTACGTATACCGCGGCCAAGATATAAAACAGCAACAGGCTTCCCATATCCCTAATGAACAACCACTGCATGTCGAGCCACGCACTTAAGTGTTCGTCCGGAGAAGGATTGAGCCAGTAAAAAAGCTCGTCACTGGCGTAAACGTAAATCAATATGAATCCGAGTATCGCAAACGGGAAAAAGGCAAGTGTCGACAGCTCCGCGATGCGGTACCAGGGTTTTCCCCAGTCGGATTCCACGAGACGCAGTATCGCGGTGAATACAACGCCGACCTGACTAATACCCAACAGGAACAGAAACGAAACCGTCAACAGCGGAAAGTCCGGCCGTACATAGGTTGATGTCAGGCCATAAGCAAGCGCGCCGGCACCTATCAGGAAAATAATGAC
>CAZWEW010000089.1:0-8762 GCA_964633055.1 uncultured Woeseia sp.
ATTACAAGGTTGCCGAGATCCTGAGTTTTATCAGCCAGTTTCAGACGCTGGAACCAGGCGATGTGATCAGCTGTGGGACGGCATTCAAGCCGTCGGAGAATCGCAAGTCGATCCATCACGCGAACTTCCAGAATGTTGCGGGCCCGGTGGAAGTCACAATCAGCGGTATTGGTACACTGGTCAACACGATCGAGATCGAAGATCGCCCAATCGGCAAATGGCGACTGAACAGGAGCAATGACACATGAGGACATCGATGGTCTGTGCCTCTCACAGTCCCCTGCTCTATTGCTATGCAAAAGAGCCGAATGACTGGGATACGATGCAAGCTGCGTTCACGAAGCGGGCATCGGCTGTGCAGGCCTTCAACGCAGATCTCGTCATTGCATTCGGGGCGGACCACTTCAACGGCTTTTTCCTCAAACTGATGCCGGCATTCTGTATTGGTCAGAAAGCCACAGCGGTCGGCGACATCGGCGGATTCGCCGGCTCCCTCAATGTGCCATCGGACCTGGCCGTTCAAATGGTTGAATACCTTCGCGCCGACGATGTCGACCCGGCAATGTCGATCGACATGACGATCGATCACGCGTTCTCGCAAACGATCAACAACATGCTGGGCGGCCTCGATGCGAAACCCGTAATCCCCGTCTTTATCAATGCCATCGCCGAACCTTTCGTTCCGTTTCGAAGAACCCGACTACTGGGTGAATCCATTGGTCGTTTCGCTGCCGCGACTGGACAGCGCGTCCTTTTCCTGGCGTCCGGCGGCATGTCGCATAATCCGCGTCGCTATTACCCCGAGATCGGTCAGGGAACGCCGGAGATCACGGCATGGCAAATGTCGGGCGGTGACGACCCCGAATCACTCACGCACCAGCAATACCTGGATCTTCTCGAGGAGATGCACCATGAAGGCGCCGGCATGATCGTCCGCGGCGAACGGACGGCGGCAGACATGAAACTCAACCAGCAAGCTGACGAGCGATTTCTTGAAGTCTTTTGCGGGGACTGCCTGACTGTATTCGACGCGTGGGACCCATATGATCTGATCAAAAATGCAGGGATTGGCTCCATGGAACTGCATACCTGGATCGCTGCGGCAGCGGCTCACCAAGCCGCAGGCGGCGGCCCGCCAGTTTTCGATTACTATTCAGTCGCGCCGGAACTCGGCATTGCCTGCGGGATCGTCCACGCGGACTGACGTCGCTCGATACGGCGCCGGTTTACCGGTACCAACAAACAGAACCAGCAGAAAACAGGCCGCCGCGAACAGGAGCGACGTCCGACCTGAACCAAGGCTGCCGGCCAGCCCCCCCGCCACAACGCTACCCAGCGCTGGCCCGCCCATGATCACAAGGGTCCACAGGCTCATGACACGGCCGCGAAGCCGGTTTTCAACCTGCAGCTGAACTTCGGTCTGGGAACCGATCGCAACCAGGCTTCCACAAAGTCCGAGCAATGTGACAGAAATGACGCCCGCAAACAGTGTATCCGCATAGGCAAACGTCACCATCGAAATGGCAGCCCCGATTGCCCCCGCAACGACCAGACCGTGCAGACGTACCAGCGATGCTCGCGCGGCCTAGATTAATGTAGCGATAAGGGACCCGACTCCTGCTGCAGCCATCAGGATCGCAAGTACTCCACTGCCACCGGAAAACAGCAATGCAGCGAATGCGGGCATCAGTTCGAGAATGCCCCGGCCGAAGAAATTGGCCACGCCGGCGAGCAACAGAACCTGCCGGATTGGCGCATGATCCCGCGTGTAACGGAGTCCCTCGATGAGGTCTGCGAAATAGGAGTTACCGGTTCTGCGATCTTCTTCCCGAACGCCGATTCTCAGGGAGCTCAAAACAACTATGACCGGCAAATAGCTCACCATATTGATGAGGTATGCATAGCCCAACCCATAGAACGCGACAATCCCACCTGCTATACCAGGACCAATAAAGCGTGACCCGTTGAATACCATCGACGAAATAGCGACAGCACTCGGAAGCTGTTTCTTTGTTACGAGATTGGGGATTAATGCCAGTCTGACGGGAGAATAGGCACTGTTTGCGACGCCGTAGAACAACGCAAGTACAACAAGCAGTGCAGGCGTAATGTTGTCGTTCAGGGTCAGCACGCCGAGCACACCTGTGATGACGACGAGTATGATATGCATCGCGATCGCTGCAACCCGCGTATTGAGGCGATCGACGAAGACGCCGAAGAACGGCGTCAGGATCACGAGGGGCAGGAACTGGGCACCGGCGACTAGGCCGACGACGAGCGCCGATTCGCTCAACTCCCAGGCATGCCAGCCCAGTGCGAGTCGTTGAATCCAGACACCAAGTACGGACAACGTGTTGCCGTACAGGAACGTCCGATAGTTCCTGCTTGCCAGTGCGGAGTGGGTACTGAGCGGCACCTCTATGACTCGGGTTGACGCTTGTTCAGCCAGTGCCAATGTATGGAATCAGTCTGCCCAGCAGCAACACGCCGAACCAGGAACCGAGGGATACCCATGCTATCGTCTTGGCAAGGACCGGGGGATCGGCATGCGGCTCCCAGCCCGACATCACCGGGCTAATTTTGATCCAGAACCAGATCGCATTAACCCCGGCAAGGCCGACCAGGAACATTTTCCACCAAAAACCGATATTGGCCGTATATCTCGCCGGGTCGCCCATCAGGAACAGGAATCCGGTAACAAGATTGATGCCGAAACCGACGAATACCCACGGCAGCATTTTGTGCGTCCCCGTAATGTTGATTCGTCGAAAGAAACCCGCCATCCGCAGATCGATGACGAGCAATGCGCCAAGCAGCAGCGATAACCCGATGAAATGCAAGATTTCGAGAATGGGCCAGGTCCAAGTGAAACCAAGTACCCAGTGATTGATCGCACTACCTTCGACAGCCGTAACAAATGTTTCCATGACCGTTGCTCCTCAGATGTATGCGACCAAGCGGCCGGAGATGATTGCTCCAATCCAGAGAGCTGAAGAGGCAATGGCAATAATGCGAACATTCCCGGCAACAGCGCCCGAACCGTCCCAGTCTGCAGCCGCGTCACGCATCCGGTTCTGGATAACCGCAGCCAAAATCGCGGCAAGGAAAATCATTGATATCTTCAGCAGAAACGGGGTGCTATCGATAAAGACAGTCGCCTGGGACGTAAAAAGAAAGCAACCGGAAATCGCGTTGATCACAAAGCCGGTCCACCCGAGATTTCGCAAGCTGTCCAAGGACTCGTAGCTGATGCCCTCCAAGAACCCGATCAGGCGCAGGTCCCGCACCATGAAGATACCCACGACAGTGGCAAGCCCAACGACATGACACCCCAGCATGATCGGGTACCCCCATAATGATTCACCGACCCAGATCGCCGGCGTCGTGGTTTCAAGCCACTCGAACATAGCCTCCTCCTTACTCCGCTCTCTCGAGCATGTTTTCCAAGCTGCTGTCCATTATTTTCGATGCCGCCCTGTTCTTGCACACCATGGCTATCATCCCTTTCTCAGGATTCACAATCGTATCGTCCCAGTCCATAACATCCGGCGCCCTGCCATCAAATTCCGAAAATACGCTTTGCATTTCCGTCGCGCACTTTCGATGCGACGCGGGCGTCGAGCGAATTGACACGGGCGAGGCAACCCGACATGTCGCCGATGTTGTGCGGATAGTCAGAGCCATAGAGGACGTTGTCGATGCCGCCCACCTTGAGGCACAGATCGAGCGCGTCCTGTGAATACACGACCGTGTCGTAGTAGATTCTCTCAAGATAGCTGCTGGGTTTATCGCTGATCGCTTCGGCGCAGGCCGGAATCATCTCGTGGCAACGATCAAGCCTGCCTGCCAAGTAAGGCAATGTCGCCCCTCCGTGCGAGGCGATGATCTTCAGGTTGGGAAAGCGGTCGAAGAACCCGCTCAGAATCATTCGGGATACGGCGAGTGTTGTATCAATCATAAAACCGACCGGCGGGACGAGGCCGAATTCATCGAGATCCATATCGAGCATCCCTGGCGGCGCCGTCGGATGCACCAGCACCGGCAGTCCACGGTCATCGATCGCTTGCCAGACCGGGTCGAATGCAGAATCCGTCAGGCGTGCGCCGTCAATGCTCGCAACTACCATCACGCCAATTGCACCAGCCCCTGTCGCACGCTCAAGCTCTGCCACGGCCGCGTCCGCATGTTGCCAGGGTATCGACGCGAACCAAGCGATGCGATCTGGTCTCGCGCACTGTTGTTCGTTCATCGAGTCATTGACCATGCGGGCGGTGCGAACGCTGATTGACTCATCACCGAAGAATGCATTCGGGCAAGTCAACGAAACAATGGCCAGATCGATGCCTGCCGCATCCATATCGCGAATCCGTGCATCGTAGTTCCACATCTCCGGTTTCAGCGTCATGAATGGAGCATCTTGCATATAGATGCTGTTCTGTCCCGCCTTTGTGAGTTTCAGCTCGTATTTGGGGCCACCGTGCTCTGCTAGGAAACCGAGGTACTCCTCAGTCAGCATGTGTGTATGTACGTCGATAACGGCCACGATGCGTTCTCCGTCAGTTTGTCGAGGCCATGGTGTTGGCCATCTCAACTGAGCCGAGCGCCCGTGAAATCTCCACTGTCGTTTGCTTCAGTTGTCGCAGGTAACGGATCTCCTGGTTGACCGAACCGGACCTTCGATTCATCACCACCGTAAGGGCCGCTTCCAATCGTTCCCCATGATCGAAAACCGGAGCGGACACGACAGAGTAACCGGCGTCATGGGGGTCGTCGTGGTAGGCGTAGAATTGCTTCTGGATCAGGGCACATTCGGCACGTACTTCTGCCGGATCCAGAATGATCTCCCTTTCGGGTGACAAATCACGCACGCTCGCTAGATCATGCTCGCAACGCCGGGCCAGCACGCGTTCACGGACGTATTCCGGTGAAAACGCGAGAATCACGTAGGCCGTGGGCGATGTTGGAATTCCCAATCTCGTACCTCGAACGAGATTCGGCGACAGCGCCTTGCCACTCGAAATCGTCGACACGACCAGCGCGTCGCCGGCCGCTGGAATTGCAAGGAGCAGGGATTCTTTAATCTGGTTACGAAGCATGACCATATAGCGGTAAGCGATATTCGTAATTTCGTACTGGTCAAGTGCAGCATTCGAGAGCCTGAACAGGGCCGGCCCCAGCCGGTAGCCGCTTTTATCCGGCATCCTCGCAACCAATCCGAGGTCCGACAAGGTGCTCAGGTGGCGGGAAACGCGCGCCTTGGTCATTCCGAGAAAGGCGGCAATGTCGGTAACGCGTTGCGGGCGCCCGCTCTCGGCGAGAAGTTCAAGCAACTGTGATGCGACGACGACGCTTTGAACCGTCGACGATTTGACCGGCTTCTTATCGTTAAGATCGTTCATCATTTGTCCGGCCGACCTTCAGCTGCTGCAAGGGCAGCGTGAGCCGGGGACATATTATATCGCAGTATGAAACACTGTATTGCTTATTGTACCGTCCGTCTCAAACTGATCTGGCACCCACCTTTTCTGTAGGATACACCGGATGAGAAGAGCCTCCCCATGTCTGCTGTTACTTGTACTGTCACCCTTTGCTGGTGCACAAACCACGGACGACGGGATTTACTCTCTCGAACAGGCCGCCAGTGGCCGCGACATTTACGTTCGCAACTGCACCATGTGCCACGGGGCTGCGCTCGAAGGGGCGGAAGGCGGCACCGATCTCGTGGGCCGAGCATTCCGGATGCGTTGGCTCGGTCTGCCCCTGAGCGAGTTCTTCGACCTTACGAAACAAACGATGCCGGTGACTAATCCCGCCGGGCTGAGCGACGTGGACTACGCTGACGTAGTCGCTTTCATGCTGAACCGGAACGGCTATACCCCCGGGAAAAACGTGTTGAGCAGCGATATGGAACGACTGGCCGCTATTGAATTCGTTGAACCGGTGACCACCGTGGCGACAAACCCCGGAAAGGCCGAAGTCCGCGAAGGGATCACCACCGAATGGCTACATCACCGTGGCGATGCCGGTAGCATGAATTACTCGGCACTCAATCTGATCAATCGTGACAACATCGATCGGCTCGAAGTCTCCTGGCGCTGGAAATCCGACAACTTCGGCTCGGTTCCCTGGGCCAACCTGCAAACGACTCCCATCCTGGCAAACGGGGTTCTTTACGTGACCGCCGGTCAGCGTCGGGTAGTCGTTGCCATCGACGGCGAATCGGGCGAGACGCTCTGGATGTATCGCATTCACGAAGGCGAACGTGGCGACCATGCGCCGCGCAAGGGCCCCGGGCGCGGTGTGGCCTTCTACCGCGGTGTTGATAGGGAGACGATCTTCTTAATTTCACCGGGCTATCACCTGATCGCGATCGATGCGGCGACAGGACGCCCACAACAGTCTTTCGGCGACAACGGCATCGTGGATCTCAAGCTGCAGATTGGACAGGACGTGGATCCCGTAACGGCACGCATCGGATCGAGTTCGCCGCCGATGGTCGTCAACGATGTTGTCATCGTCGGTTCGGCTTTTCCCGCCGGTGGCGCTCCGCCAACCAAGGAGATGCCAGTCGGCAACGTAACTGCCTATGACGCGAGGACAGGCGAGAGGCTCTGGATATTCCACACGATCCCGCGTCCGGGAGAATACGGTCACAACACCTGGCTTGATGACGCTTGGACATTCACAGGCAACGTCGGCGTTTGGGCGCCCATGTCCGCCGACCCCGACCTGGGTCTAGTTTATCTTCCGGTCGAAGCGCCGACCGGCGACTTTTACGGCGGACATCGCCCCGGCGAAAATCTCTACGCGCAAAGTATTGTCTCCCTGAATGCGCAAACCGGGGAACGTGTCTGGCACTTCCAGACCGTACATCACCCGATCTGGGACTATGACCTGCCTGCCTCGCCGCTGCTGATCGACATTGAGGTTGATGGCAAAACGATCCCTGCTGTCGCACAGATTACCAAGCAGGGATTCACGTTCGTCTTCGACAGACGCACGGGCGAACCAGTCTGGCCCATCGAGGAACGACCGGTTGCACCCAGTACGATACCGGGCGAGATCGCACATCCTACCCAGCCCTTCCCGACCATGCCTGAGTACTTCCAGCCGAACGGTGTGCTGGAATCCGACCTAAACGATCTCACCCCCGAAATCCTCGCCGAAGCAAAACGTATCGCGAGCGCATACACGCTGGGTCCTGTCTACACGCCACCGACCGTCATTACCGACACCAAGAAGGGTACCTTGGTCATGCCGGGCACGGTGGGTGGTGCAAACTGGCAGGGCGCGGTCGCCGACCCGGAATCCGGGATCCTGTACGTATCATCGACGTCGTCGCCGGTAGTCTACGGTATGGTCAGAGACCCGGATCGCTCCAATATGCGTTACGTTGCTGACAGGGGCGCACTCGAAGGACCCTACGGCCTGCCACTCTTGAAGCCACCGTGGGGCCGGATCACGGCTATTGATCTCAATACGGGGAAAATTCGCTGGGTCATCGCAAATGGCGACACACCCGAGGAAATTGCCAGTCACGAGAAACTGCAGGGCGTCGATATGCCGCGAACAGGCCACGACGATCGGGCCGGACTCCTGGTCACACGGTCATTGCTTTTCGCCGGGGAAGGCATTGGGCTTTACGGCGCCAAATATGGCGGCTCCAAGTTCCGTGCGCACGACAAGCTGACAGGTGAGATTCTGGCGGAAGTCGATATGGGGGTTCGCCAAAGTGGCGTCCCAATGACTTACGCGATTAATGGCAGGCAATACATCGTGGTCGCGGCCGGCGCCGCCAACCGTGCCGGCGAACTGGTCGCCCTGACGCTGTCTGACGAGTAAAGGTCAATCGTGGCATTCCTGGAGACGTTTTACACGCAGTTCGTTCCGTTTTTCCTGTTCACCGTCATGGTCGCGATGGGATTGTCGCTGACTGTCGGCAACCTGCTCGAGGTCATCCGCAAACCGAAAGCGATTGCGACCGGCTTGTGCGCTCAGCTGCTATTTCTGCCGAGTCTGGCAATAGGCTATGGTTTCCTGTTCGACAGCCCACCCGTTATCGCCGCTGGCGCTATCATCCTCGCCGCCTGTCCGGGAGGGATCACGTCGAACGCCTATGTCTTTGCCAGCCGGGCCGACGTCGCGCTATCGATTGGACTGACAACGGTCGCCAGCTTCATCACAGTATTCTCCGTTCCTTTTTTGACGCTGCTCGCACTGAACCTGCACATGGACCGATCGGCAATACCCGATCTGCCAGCGACCGACATGATGTGGACGCTGGCGCAGCTCACAATCGTGCCCGTCGCCGTGGGGATGTCATTCCGGTGGTTGAGGCCGGAAGCTGCCCTGCGTCTGATCGAACCACTCCGCGTCGCCACGCTGATCGCGCTTATGGTGATCGTCGTGATTGGCACGATCACGGCCTGGGACACCATTATCGAGAATGCCCTGACAGCGGGAGTCCTGATGACTGCAATCAACTTGACGGCAATGAGCTTCGGCTATGCACTCGGCAGAATATTGCGCCTACCCTTCCCGCAAGTTGCAAGCATCACATTCGAAGTGGGAGTGCAGAACCTCTCCCTGGCACTTTTCGTCGCCTTTACGTTCCTGCAGTCCCCCGAGCTCGCGATTGCTACGCTCGTCTACGCACTCATAATGAAGATTACGGCAATGTCCTTCGTCGGCTACGTCCGAAAACGACTTGGAGACGAACACACCGCGGTCAAAGCGACATGATTCGAACGGCTGCTGTTATC
>CAZWEW010000090.1:0-8759 GCA_964633055.1 uncultured Woeseia sp.
ATGTGTTAGGCATGCCGCCAGCGTTCAATCTGAGCCAGGATCAAACTCTTCAGTTAAAAGCTTTGAGCTTTCAAGAAGAACATGAATCCCCACTCCAAATTACTTAAGAATTTGGTTTGGTTCTCACGTTTGATTTCGCCTAAAGCAAACATCAACGCGAGCACCCACACAAATTATCTGACTAATTGTTAAAGAGCGAACCCCAAGGATAACCACCCTTACGCATCGTGAGCCACTGAATCTGTGATCTTTGGCTCACATACGTCCGGTACTTAATACCTTGGGCAGACTCACAATTATACAGACGCAGAGGGCCGAATTGACTGCCCAAGGGTGCCTGTATTACTTGATTCTCGGAGTCTGGCCAGGGGACACCGTACCCCCCAGCGAGCAGCGCATTATAGCCGCGGGAACCTGTCGGTCAACAATAAATTCAAATTAATTTCGAACCTGTGGAACCGCGTTGGCATTTATGCAAAATAATCGACGGAAAAGTTCCATAACTTATTGTTTTTATTGATTTCAGGACAGGCGAACTTTCATGAAGCGGCGTTTTCCGACCTGGTAGACATGATCAGTCCCCGCACAAATCTCTACTCCCCGGTCTTCGATGCGCTCCCCGTCAACACGCACGGCTCCCTGCTTGATCATTCGAAAGGCCTCAGAAGTGCTACTTACCAGCCCGGCTTCCTTTAGGAGGTACGCAATACCCATTGTCCCGTCTTTACTCGCGAGCAACACCTCTTCTATATCATCCGGCATAGCGCCTTTTTGGAAGCGCGAGATGAATTCGTCTCTCGCCGCCTCACCCGCCTTGACGTCGTGGAATCGCGCGGTGATTTCCATCGCCAATTCGAATTTAACATCCCTTGGGTTCATTCCTTCGTCGATCGCCAACCTCAGCGCGTCAATCTCTTTCAACGGCCGAAAACTCAACAGTTCGAAGTAACGCCACATGAGTTTGTCGGAGATCGACATGACCTTGCCGAATATCTCGCCAGCCGGATCCGTTATGCCAATGTAATTGCCATAAGTTTTCGACATCTTTTGCACGCCGTCGAGGCCTTCGAGAAGCGGCATCGTCAGTACAACCTGCGGTTCGAGATCAAAACTCTGCTGAATGTGGCGTCCCACGAGCAAATTGAATTTTTGGTCCGTTCCACCCATCTCGACATCCGTTTTCAGTGCAACAGAATCGTAGGCCTGTGCAAGCGGATACAGGAATTCGTGAACAGCGATTGACTGGCCGGTAGCAAACCGTTCCGAGAAGTCGTCACGTTCCAGCATGCGTGCAACCGTGTAGCGAGATGCCAGTTTGATTAAGCCGTCCGAACCCAGCTCGCCAAGCCATCGTGAATTGAAATCGATAACCGTTTTCTCAGGATCGAGAATCTTGAAAACCTGTTCCTTGTAGGTCGTAGCATTATCGTCGATCTGCTCTCGAGTCAACGGGGGCCGCGTCGCATCGCGACCACTCGGGTCGCCGATCAGACCCGTGAAATCGCCGATCAGGAACACAACATTGTGCCCGTACTCCTGAAACTGACGCATTTTGTTGATGACGACGGTGTGACCGACATGCAGGTCGGGTGCAGTCGGATCAAAACCAACCTTGATGTTCAATGGTCGGTTCTGCTTGAGCTTTTCCTCGAGACCGCCGTTGGGAAGAATCTCCTCCGCGCCGCGTGAAAGCTCGGTCAGTTGCTCCTTCATACTCATCATCTGATACAGGGTCCGTCTGGCCGCGAACTGTATCACTCAATGCGCCTGCTGTAGACTCATTTTGGAGATTGCCGACAAATTAGAGAAAGAAAGTTACGATTTGTACTTAACATTATGAGTTATAACAGATTTTTTTGACGCAATGAAAAACTCGCTGTAGAGTACCATCGTCGAGCGATAGGGGAGACGTGAAATTTGAATCGCCCGTTGAGTCCCATCCGGCACGATTACAAGCCGCCTGCTAAAACCGGGAAGAAAAATCTCAATGCCTTTCCCTGGTTCGCCGCCGGACTCGGGCTACCACTCATCGGTCTGAGCCTTTTCCTCCTGCTTACCAAGTCGCCGACAGATACCCCCACCGATACAGCGCCTGCGGTAGACGTGTCGACGCAAATCATTGACGACTCCGGAATAGCCGGAGCTATGGAAGGTGCCAGTAGCAATCTGGTTCATGACCCTATCGAGTTCGCCGCACAAGATCCGGCTGAACAACACTTCCCAGGGTTCCGCGCACCACTTGTACTGCCACCTGAATACAACGTGCTGAAACTTACCATTCGGCGGGGCGACTCTCTGGACCGCCTTTTTCGAAGATATGATCTAAGCTTGGGTGACCTGTCGAAGATTATTGCGCTGGACGATGCCGGCCCCCACCTGAAGAAGCTGATACCCGGCGACGAGTTAATCATCGAGCATGACGAAGGTCGCCTGATGAGTCTTTCCCGCGAGCTCAACCTGACGAGTTCGATGCGTTTATTCAGGGCGGGCGATGACTTCACCACCGAAATTCTTGAACGCCCACTCGAGGTCAGACACGGGAGCGCCTACGGCCGAATCGAGTCGACGTTGTTCGAAAGCGCTGCTCAAGCCCATCTCACCGACAAAACTGTCATGAATCTCGCGGGGATCTTCGCCTGGGACATCGACTTCGTGCTCGATATACGTTCGGGGGACGACTTCTACGTACTCTACGAGCGACTCTATCAGGACGGCGAATACTTGGGCGATGGCGCAATCATCGCTGCCGAGTTCAACAACAATGGCAGGACCATCCAGGCAATTCGGTTCATCGACAAAGAAGGACGTTCCGATTACTTCACGCCCGACGGAAGGAGCATACGTAAAGCATTTCTCCGCGCACCTGTCGACTTTCGTGTGAGCTCGTCATTCAATCCCAATCGGCTTCACCCGGTGTTGAAGACCGTGCGGCCGCACAGGGGCACCGACTACGCCGCCCCCCATGGCACACCAATCAAAGCCTCCGGCGATGGCAAGGTAATCTTTCGTGGCGTGAAATCCGGCTACGGCAATGTCGTGATTCTTCAGCATGGGGGCAACATTACGACGCTCTACGCACACATGTCCCGTTTTGAACCCAGGGTCCGAAACGGAACCCGTGTTCGCCAGGGTCAGACGATCGGCTACGTCGGTAAGACGGGTCTTGTCACTGGCGTCCACCTTCACTACGAATACCGCCTGAATGGCGTGCACAGGAACCCGCGAACCGTGAAACTCCCGCAGGCTGATCCTATTCCGGAGGAGTATCGCGAAGAATTCCTCGCTACGGTCAAGCCTGTACTGGACGAGCTTCTGCAATTCAAACGACCCGGCATATCTCTGTCCGTGGACTGAAGTACATGCCCGGGCAAACCAAATCGGGCGGTCTTTATATAGGACTGATGTCCGGTACAAGTATGGACGGCATCGATGCAGCACTCGTGCGTTTCGGCGATCATGAATGTGACGTCCTATCGACATTCAAATACGACTATCCGGATAATCTTCGCGACGATCTCATATCGGCATCGCGGCGACCGGATGAATGCACAGTCGATCTTATCGGACATCTTGATCACTGGACCGGTGAGTGTTTTCGCGATGCAGCACTCGGACTGATCGAATGCTCAAACTTCGACACTGATTCGATTGTGGCCATCGGTAGTCACGGACAAACACTGAGGCACCAACCCAGGGCTGCACGGCCCTTTACGTTCCAGATCGGCGACCCAAATCTGATCGCGTTCGGAACGGGAATTCGCACGGTTGCTGACTTCCGTCGTCGCGACGTCGCAGACGGTGGAGAAGGTGCACCCCTCACTCCCGCGTTTCATCACTGGCTATTCTCCGATCCATCGAAACACCGTGTGATACTGAACATAGGCGGCATCGCGAACGTAACGATACTCAATTCGAATTCTCAAAATATGATCGGATTCGATACCGGCCCGGGAAACTCCTTACTCGACGGATGGATTCGTGGGCATCGCGAGCAAGCTTTCGATCATGACGGCGAGTGGGCAAGCGAAGGATTCATCAACGAGAATTTGCTCACGCACATGCTCGCAGACCCCTACTTCGATCAGCCACCGCCGAAAAGCACGGGTTTCGAACATTTCAATGGCAGTTGGGTCCGTGCACGTATCGCATCGCTAGGGAATGAAAAAGTATCGACAGTCGACGTGCAAGCCACGCTTGCCGAACTCACCGCTCGCACAATTACCAGTTCTATTTTACGGTTTGCTCCGGATATTGCCGAAGTCCTCGTTTGTGGCGGCGGCGTGCATAACTCGAACTTGTTGGACAGGTTACGCAATAGCCTTCCCGATGTGGAGATGTCGTCCACCGAGATCTACGGCGTCCACCCGGACTGGATCGAGGCGGTAGCTTTTGCTTGGCTCGCAAAGCGCAGGCTGGAAAGAAAACCCGCTAATATTCCGGGCGTCACAGGGTCTGCGGCGCCGCAAGTACTGGGTGCCATCTATCCGGGATGCCGTTAACGCATCTGTAATCATGACTTTGATATGACGGTCGGTTTGCTCTAATCCGGATCGTTCGATGGATGCGCCCGCAACAACACCTGCCGAACGTTACACCAATCGCGCAATCTTTCCCCGAATCGGGATAGCCAAATCCAGCGCACGCCGGCGAGACCCCTCAGTCAGTGCTCCTTTGTCTTTGAGGCCCTCGGAAAGACGCACGGTCTCCTTGAGGCGATCGATGCCGGAGATCCGGCCGTGCCGATATTCACCGACGATCATGTGAAAACTGTTGGAGCCGAGGTCGACGGCAGTCAGAATCTCGGGGTCGGAATCCGTCCAGTCATCCGGCGAACTGTTATTCGCTGGTTCGTTAATAACAGCGTTGTCGATAATTTCGGCCCTGAAGAATTTCAGTGAGCGGAATTATACGGAAAATGATGATCCACAGCCGCAGGTCGTCGAAGCATTCGGGTTGCGAATGACAAATTGCGCACCCTGCAGGTCTTCCTTGTAGTCAATCTCGGCACCCATCAGGTACTGAACACTCATCGGGTCGACCAAGAGAGTGACACCCTGATTTTTGACGCTGGAATCACCCTCCTCGACGGCGTCGTCAAAGGTGAATCCGTACTGGAATCCTGAGCAGCCACCCCCGGAAATGAACACGCGCAACATGAGCCCGGGGTTGCTTTCTTCCTCGATGAGCTGTGCGACTTTTTGCGCCGCCGCATCGGTAAACACGAGGGGCGTCGGTGCAGAAGCAGTGCCAATGACAGGTGTTTGTTCAGTCATGTCTATTTTGCCATAAGTTTGCGGATGCCATCTGGACTGGCGATTCCGACTGTTCATCCTGCGTCTCGATCAGCGGAACCTGGCCCTCGGGCTGGTGCACGAGTTTGCCATTGATTTCAGCTCCAATCGCCATCTCGATCAGGTTGTAATATACATTACCAATGACCCTGGCCGTCGACCCCAGTTCCACTCGCTGCGAAGCAACCACGTCTCCGCGGACGATTCCGTTCAATACAATATAGGGAACCGTGACGTCGCCTTCCACTGTCCCGTCCTCGGAAATACTGAGCGCCGAGTCACTGTTCACGTCGGCAGAGACATTTCCATTGGCCGTCCCGTCAATATGGCAGCCTCCTGAAAACGTGAGGTCACCATTGAGCTCTGAATTCGAACCTACCAATGTGTCCATCACACTGTGTCTGCGTCGTTTGCGACCGAACATAGACCCTTACTCCCTCTCTTCAACCATTTGCTGCAAGCCAGTCAAAGGACAACTTGACGCTCGCAACGGACTTGGTGTTCGAAATGACCTCGACATTGATCTTCTGAGGTGCAAATCCTTCGGGTAAAACCAGTTCCCGATCAAAGTCCTGAAAATACCGGAACGCAAAAGGCCAGCTCGCAGTCTCATTTTCCGGCGACAACTGCGCCAGATTGTAAGTCGTCGAGACACCATCCTCCGCGCCCTCGAGGATGAAATCAACCTTCCCCTTGACACTTCGGTCGTGCTGCATGGCTTGGACGAGAACCAGTCTCAAATTATAGTGGCGCTCGTCCTTTCCTTTCGACACCTTAAGGTCCTGGACACGAAGCCCTCGGGCCCCATCTTTCGGGGATATAATGCCACGATAGAAAGCGATCGCATGCGACTGCTCCTGAATTTTGCGTTTCAGTTCCGCGAAATTCGTCTCGACCACCCCATAGGCCTCACGATCGATCTCACCATGCGTTTCCAGCAACGCAATCTCCTGTTTGAGACCGGCAATTTCGTCTTCAAACCTCAAAATCTCGTCTCGAAATGCCTGCTTGTCTGTGATGGCTTCAGCAATATTGTAGTCGGCCTGCAAACGGCCGAATTCGAATAAAAGATACCCGGTGATCACCAGCACCAAGACAATTCCCGCGCGGATGGCGAAGCCGGTGCGGGGAATATGAGATCGTGAGTTCATCGCTAAGCTGGCAGTTTTCCGTAAGCTGGCTCAACGTTATGTTACGCGGTGACACGAACAAACAGAAGTGCGACAGGTCGCGGAATTGGGTATAAATCACTGGCAGGCGCCTGAGTATCCCTGATTTAGCCAAGGCGCCAAAGGAGCACTCTGGTGACAATAACGACGGCATATTTATGGTTCAAGGCACTTCACGTGGTATTCATGGTCACCTGGTTCGCCGGTCTCTTTTACCTACCTCGACTCTTTATCTATCACACGGATGCCAGCGAGCCGGCTGATCACGTTCGTTTTACGGTGATGGAGCGGCGCCTCTTTATCATAATGTCGATCGGCGCAGCACTCACTGCCCTGTTTGGTTTCTTAATGCTGGGGATAAATCAGGCGTTGACCTTACTCGCATGGTTCCAGATCAAGCTGGGCCTGCTTGCGGGATTGATCTTCTTTCACTTCCGTTGCTGGCTCTGGATCAACCGGCTCGAAAAAGGTGCGCTGCCCGACAACACGCGATGGCTGCGCTGGTTCAACGAGATTCCCGCCTTCTTTCTACTCGCGATTGTCGCACTCGCCATCGTCAAGCCGTTCTAAGCGTAACTTTTCGGCTTGTCGCAGGTCCTTTTCGAACAGCGTGCGCCAGCGCTTTGACCACCAGTGCGGCTGCGGTGGCAACCCGTCCGGATAAATGTGCGATCCGAGTTCATGCAAGGCCTGTGCATACACGCGCCGCTTGAAGTAAATCACCTCTTTAACCGGCCGCCAGAATTCCACCCAGCGCCATCGATCGAACTCCGGGGTAGCGGATTGCTCCAAATTGACTCTTTCGTCGGCACACGTCAACCGAAGCAGGAACCAGCGCTGTTTCTGTCCAACACACAAAGGAATCCGATCTCGGCGTATCAATCTATTCGGCAACCGGTATCGGAGCCAATCGTCCGTTTCGCCTAGGATATCGACGTCGGCAGCGGTGAGACCGACCTCTTCGTGCAGTTCGCGATACATGGCTTCTTCGGGCGACTCACCTACGAGCATGCCACCCTGCGGAAATTGCCATCCTTTGCTGCCGATTCTGCCGGCAAGAAGCAATTTCCCGTCGTCGTTAGACAGGATAATGCCGACATTGGCCCGAAAGCCGTCGGTATCGATATGATCATTCGCCACTGATGTGTAAAACCTCTGACCCGATTTTGCACGATTAACCGAGTCTGTCCAGAACAGCCCACGAATCCATTACAATGCGGCAGTCAGCGTCTGCCAATCGCAACATTACCGGAGCATGTCTCTTGCATTTGGTCCGCCCGCCATATCTGTTTCCCGGTCTCGTCCTGGTGTGTGCGCTCGCCGGGATTGCGGCGTTGTTGTCCGGCAGCGCAGATCTCAGTGCGGCCGACATCTGGAATGCACTGACAGGAAAGGCACCTGACAATATCCAGCGCCTCGTCTTTGAGCTTCGATTACCAAGGGCCATGACCGCTTTCGGCGTCGGTGGACTACTGGCAGTATCCGGCGTGCTGATGCAGGTACTGCTCAGGAATCCGTTGGCGGAACCGTACATCCTGGGAAGCTCGGGCGGTGCCGCGGTCGCCGCACTAATCGCGATGCTGTTCGGACTCGGTGCCACGATCATTGACCTAGCGGCATTCGGGGGTGCAATGGCGGCGACACTGCTCGTATTCTCCATCGCGCAAGGCAGCGGCTCATGGACACCAACACGCCTTTTACTGACTGGCGTGGTCCTTGCTGCGGGCTTCAGCGCGGCAACGACGCTACTACTTGCGTTGAGTCCGGATCAAAACCTGCGCGGGATGTTGTTCTGGCTGATGGGTGACCTCAACTATGCGTATGCCCCGGGCCAAAGTCTGTCGCTGCTTGTTGTCATCACTGTCGGTGGATTGCTTGCTGCCCGACACCTGAACGTCCTTGCCAGGGGAGACCTACAAGCGGCAATCGTCGGTCTCCCCGTATCCGGCTTCCGCCTGCTCGTTTTTTTCGTGACGGCGCTCGCGACAGCAGTCTCGGTAACAACCGTTGGTGTTATCGGATTTATCGGCCTGGTCGTGCCTCATCTGATCAGGATTGTCGCGGGAAGCGATCATCGAATCGTAGTGCCCGCATCCGCATTGGCTGGCGGCGCGTTACTGGTCGTCGCAGACACGCTGGCAAGGACCCTACTGGCACCCCGGCAGTTACCCGTCGGCGCACTGACTGCAACGCTGGGCGTGCCGTTGTTTCTTATCCTGATGAGCCGCTATCGCGTTCGGGACAGCTGAGCTCTGCCGTCGTCATGACAGTATTGTCAAGGGACAATTAAAGACAGAAC